>JBPCTU010000327.1:0-3344 GCA_051011515.1 Acidimicrobiales bacterium | reverse complement strand
GTGTACCCCGAAATGGTTGTCACCGTCGCACTGGAAAGCGACGAGTCCCAGGCGGCGGCAGCTGCAGCCACCGACGATGAGATCGTCTTGGTGCCCCGGATAGATGGACGATTCTTGAGCGTCGGTGCGACGGCCAGGATCGAGAATCGGGGCACGCTCCGCAACGGGCTGCCCGCGTTGACCATCAGAGCCACTGGACGTGCCGCAATTGGTGTCGGTGTGATCGGTACAGGGGCCACGCTTTGGGTGGAGGCGACACCTCTGGTGTCGGAAACGACGGATCGGACCGAAGGTCTGGTAGTCGAGTACCGAAGGGTCGCCGAGGAGTTGCTCGATCGGCTGAGTGGGGGCCGGCTCTCGGGAGCACTCCCGACCGACGATCCGGGCGCATTGGCCGACACCATTGCGTACTGGCCCGAGCTGGAACTCGACCAACGAGTCGAGCTGTTGGAGACGGTCGACATCGATGAGCGGCTGGAGCTGGCGACCGCTTGGGCGCAGAAGGCCCTCGACGAGGTTGCCGTCACGCAGAAGATTCAAGAAGACGTCGCGACAAGCCTCGAGAAGGATCAACGGGAGGTTCTCCTCCGGCGACAGCTTGCCGCAATCCAAGAAGAGCTCGGCGACGGTGGTGACGACATCGTCACCGAGTTGCGCTCGAAGCTGGAGGCGTTCGGAGACAATGTGCCCGAGAAGGCGCGACAGGCCATCACTGCCGAGCTCGAGCGCTTGGAACGCATCGGAGATCAGAGTCAGGAAGGGTCCTGGATAAGGACCTGGCTCGACTCGGTCTTCGACATCCCCTGGGGTGATGTCAGCGAAGACAACCTCGACTTGGCTTCGGCACGGGACACCCTCGACCGCGATCACACCGGCTTGGACGATGTGAAGGACCGAATCGTCGAGCACCTGGCTGTGCGCAAACTCCAGTCCGAGCGTTCGGTAAAGCCGAAATCGGGCCGGGGGAGCGCTGCGATTCTCACGCTCGTCGGCCCACCAGGAGTTGGCAAGACCAGTCTCGGCGAATCCATCGCTGAAGCTCTCGGCCGGTCCTTTGTCCGCCTCGCTCTCGGCGGGATCAGAGACGAGGCCGAGATCCGTGGTCATCGCCGCACGTATGTCGGCTCGCGGCCAGGACGTTTGGTTCGCGCCATGTCTGAAGCCGGCACCATGAACCCGGTCATCCTGTTGGACGAGATCGACAAGCTCGGCGCCGACTGGCGCGGGGACCCTTCGGCAGCGTTGTTGGAGGTGCTCGATCCGGCACAGAATCACAGCTTCCGGGACCACTACCTGGAGTTCGAGCTGGATCTCAGCCAAGTCATCTTCATCGCTACCGCCAACCGCCTCGACACAATCCCGGGGCCGCTGCTAGATCGAGTCGAGGTCATCGAGGTCGACGGATACACCGATGACGAAAAGACAGTCATAGCTCGCGACCACATCCTGCCGCGTCTGCGTGAACAGATGGGTCTCGGAGATGACGAGGTCTTGGTTCCGGACGACGTTGTCGCACGGGTAGCTGAGGGTTGGACGCGCGAAGCGGGGGTCCGTGGGCTCGAACGCAAGCTGGCAACACTTCTACGCAAGGCGGCGACTGCTCTGGCCCGCGGCGACGCCGGCCCGGTCGAGTTGACCGTCGACGATCTCTCTGGCCACCTCGGCAAACCTGTTCCGCGCGAGGAACTCGAAGACCGGACGTCGTTGCCCGGTGTCGCAACCGGGCTGGCGGTGACCGGAGTTGGCGGAGATGTGTTGTTCGTAGAAGCCACGGCAATGGACGGCGAAGCTGGGCTGACCCTCACCGGACAACTGGGCGACGTGATGAAGGAGTCGGGCGAGATCGCACGGTCGTACCTGCGCTCTAACGTCGACTCCCTCGGCATCGACGATGTCGACCGGCGATTGCATGTTCACTTCCCGGCGGGAGCGGTTCCCAAAGATGGCCCGTCGGCTGGAATCACCATGACCACGGCACTTGTCAGCCTGTTGACTCAGCGTCGGGTGCGCCACGACGTAGGTATGACGGGGGAGGTGACCCTCCAAGGGAAGGTCCTTCCGATTGGTGGGGTCAAACAGAAGTTGCTTGCCGCACACCGAGCTGGCTTGCGCCAGGTGATCCTGCCGGCTCGCAACGGCGTCGATCTCGACGACGTCCCCGATTCCGTTCGGGACGAACTGACCATCCACCTGGTGAGCGACGTTGCGGAGGTGTTGGACCTGGCCCTCGAACCAGCCGCCGCCTAGGAACCGCGTCGGCGCGGTCCGGGCTCGGTGCATCTCATCTGGCAGACTCGAGGTCGATGCGCCTACTGGTGTTCCAACACATCGACTGCGAACACCCTGGCCGGCTGCGGCATTACCTGGCCGAAGACTCGGTCGACTGGGTCGCAGTGCAGCTCGACCGCGGCGAGCCGATTCCGCGTCTCGAGGACTTTGACGCACTCTGGGTCATGGGTGGTCCCATGGATGTCTGGGACGTCGACCGGCACCCGTGGTTGATAGACGAAAAGCGCGCGATCAGGACCTGGGTAACCGAACTCGAACGCCCGTTCCTCGGGTTATGCCTCGGGCATCAGCTGCTTGCTGACGCATTGGGTGGCACCTGTGGGCCTCAGACGCCCCCCGAGATCGGCGTCTGTTCCATCGACCTCACGTCTGCTGGCCGCGTTGATCCCATCTTTGCGGGCATGCCGGATCGCCAGATCGGGCTGCAGTGGCACTCTGTCCGTGTCGCCCAGGCACCCGAAGATGCCGAGGTGCTGGCAACCTCGCCACTGTGTCCGGTGCAGGCCTTGCGCGTAGGGGAGCGAGCCTGGTCCATGCAGTACCACGTCGAGGTCGAGGCCGACACGGTGTCGAACTGGGGTGAGGTACCCGAATACCGGGCCGCACTCGAGAGCACATTGGGCCCAGACGCCCTGTCAGCGCTCATCAGCGACACATCCGCGAATCTCGATGACATGGTCGAGGGTGCCGAACGCCTGTATCGAAACTTCGCCGGTCAGGTCGACCTCTCACGGGCCGGGGGATGAGGCGCTCCCACTATCCAGCAACGATGAAGCGGTCGCGACGAGCAACGGCTCCGACGCTGTAACTCCCAGCCGCTGTGCTGTCGTGGCCGAGCTACTGTTCGACCGACCCGAGCGGGAGGTGCCGAGGTGGCCGCGATCACATATGAGAAGTCCAATGGTGTTGCCACGATCACCAAGGACAACCCGCCACAGTACGGCCTGACACGCGAAGTCCTGGTCGAGATGACCGAAGCTCTCACCGACGCGAAGGAAGACGCCGACATCCTTGTTGTCGTCATCACAGCTGGTGGTGAGGGGTTCCACATGGGG
>JBPCTU010000326.1:0-5087 GCA_051011515.1 Acidimicrobiales bacterium | reverse complement strand
GGGTTGATCTTCAACTCTCGGCCAGCTCTGACTTGGAAGGCGTGATCATGGCTACTGCAACGACGACCGCACCAACCCGAGTGAACCGCCACCCAATCCGTGGCGCGATGTATGGCATCAGCACCGGCATCGGCGTGGCTATGTACCTGGTCCTGTTCTCGGTGACCCCGTTCCGATGGGAGACAATCATCGTGATCCTCGTCCTGGGAATGATCCTCGGAGCGCTTTGGGGTTCATTGGCTCCAGCCAAGAAACCAGAAGGCCCGGCGCCAACTGGTTATGCCTTTGGATCGAACATCCCTCGCGAGGACACTGATGGCCCGGCTCCCACTTACGAGGAGAGTTTCGGTACAACAACCCCCGTGTCCGACGATGGGTCTTTTGGTGCCCCGACTTCCGACGTCAGTCCAGCCGACATCGAGTCCGAAGTTGTCGTTGCTGCCGCTGACCCAGGTGACTCGGGACGCGACTGACTGATTCGGGAACCAAGTTGAGTCCCGCCGGCGTTTTGAGGGCATGAGCATCCGACTGTTTGCGACCGCCCTCGCCCTCGCGCTCTTGGCCGCCGCGTGTGGTGGTGATGGCGATTCGGCTACAGAGGCGACGTCGTCGGGCGACCAAGCAAATGCTGGGCCAACCAGCGAGCCCGCGACGACGCTCGAGCCTGAGCCGACGTCCACGCCCGAGCCCATCGCTGAGCCGACGGCAACCCCCGAGCCAACTGCCATACCCGAACCCGTCCCTGTGGTCAGCATTGCTGCCGACGGACTGCCTGCGCTTGGCGGAGGGGCGGTCTACGAGGCCTGGCTCATCGTGGATGAAATGCCCGTCAGTATCGGAACCTTTGACTCGATCGAAGGTGGCATCGAGTTGGCCGTCGACCCAGACACCACCGCTACGGCTGTGGTCATCACGATCGAACTGGACGATGACCCAGCGCCTGCCGATACCCATGTCCTCGCTGGGACCATTGCAGATGGAGTAGCCCAGCTGACCGTCACTGACACTGCTGCCATTGGGGTGGACTTCTCGGAATCGCGAGGTGACTACATCCTCGGCACCCCAACCGACGGCAACGGTCCCCCTGAGAATGAGCGCAGCGGGATCTGGTGGACCTTCATCCCCCGGTCCCAGTCCCTCTTTCTGCCTGAGCTGCCTGCTGGCTGGATCTACGAGGCCTGGCAGGTCATCGACGGCGTACCGGTCTCCTCGGGTACCTTCGACGTTCTCTTTGGGGCGGCTGACAACGCCGCTCCGTTCTCTGGACCCCAACCGGGTCCGCCGTTCCCTGGCGAGGACTTCTTGATGAATGCCCCGACGGGGTTGATGTTCCCGGTTGACCTTCGTGGTTCGGAGGTCGTCATAACGGTCGAGCCTTTACCCGATGACAGCGCTGATCCGTTTCCGGTCGTGCCGCTCCGCGGCTTCGTGCCTGACGACGCCATCGATCACACCGCGTACCCGGTCGCCAACGTCTCGGACAGCCTGCCCACTGGTACCGCAACGTTCAGCTGACCGGACCGAGTGCAGTCACTCCGCAAGATGGTGACCATGTTCGGGATTGTTTCGATCGCGCTTTGCATGGGTATCACACGCGTGTAATTTGCCCCTATGGCCAAGCTGCGCTTTTTCTTCGGCACGATGGGATCCGGGAAGAGCACCCAGGCTCTCCAGATCCGACACAACATGGCTGCTCGAGGCCTCGACGTCATCCTGACCACTCAGCTCGACCGCGAGGTCGGCAAAGTGTCGAGCCGGCTGGGTGTCGCTGCCGAAGCCGAGATCGTCGACCCACAAGTTGATCTGTTGGCGCTCGCATCAAAGGCGCAGCGCGATGTAGGTCTCAACGCGATGGTGTGCGACGAGGCCCAGTTCTACGAACCGCGACAGATCGATCAGCTTGGTCGAGTGGTGGACGAACTGGAAGTGGACGTCTACGCATTCGGGCTCTTGACCAGCTTTCAGGGAGAGCTCTTCCCTGGCACCCAACGACTCTTGGAACTCGCAGACGAGCGAAGCGAGTTGCAAGTCGAAGCCCGTTGTTGGTGTGGGGCTCGAGCAACCCACAATGCTCGGCTGGTCAACGGTGTTCAGGTCTACACCGGCGCATTGAAGGTGGTGGGCGACACTGCGCTGGATGATCCCGACGAGGCCCCCGAGGTCTCCTACGAGCTCATGTGTCGACGTCACTGGCACGAAGGTCTGCGATCGGCCCGTGGCGACCAGCTCGAACTGCTCCAGCAGGAAGAGTCGGTCGATCTTGTCGACTCCGATGAGGTCCTCATCTCCTAGGCGGCGTTGTGCCTCGTGGGTCACAATGAAGGAATGACTCAGGCACCCGAGCGGGCATCGTTTACCCGCATGGACCAGTCCACCGCTGAGGACTGGCAGATCATCATGTCGAAGCTCCAGGAGCACGCCGAAACAACGGTTGCAGACAGCGTGATGGAACAGCTCGTGCACCTCGAAGGCAGCCATGGCGGCTTCGCTGTCGACAGGCTGACGCACAGCCTTCAAACCGCTCACCTCGCGGAACAGGACGGCAGGGATGAGGAATACATTCTCTGCGCGTTGCTGCACGACATAGGTGACGTGTTGGCTCCGTTCAACCACCCCGAGATTGGCGCGGCCGTTCTTCAGCCTTATGTGTCAGAGGCCAACCATTGGATGGTCCGCCACCACGGAATCGTCCAGGGTTACTACTTCTGGCACCACATCGGATTGGATCGAAACGCCCGCGATGAGCTCAAGGGCAACGAGCACTACGAACACACGGTCGAGTTCTGCGCCAAGTACGACATGCCGGCCTTCGATCCTGACGGCGTGACGCCGCCGCTGTCCCATTTCGAGCATCTCGTCCGGAGTTGCTTCGGCCCATAGCCGCTGGAGTTATTCGGGGCTGGAGGTCAGCTGGGTGTCGCGCTTGGACCGTTTCCAAACACCTGGGACCGGACCCTCTCGGCGATGGACGAGCGGGTTGTCACCGGCTTCCTCATCCAGCCAGGCGAGGTCGGTGAGGGGTGACCGTTCTTCGTCTTCGGAGACGTTTTCGAGGGGTGATCGTTCGGTGACCCAGTCGGGTGGTTTCGGGGTTCGGTCCGGCAGGTCGGCGAGGGGTGATCGTTCTTCTTCGTGTTCGGAGAGGTTCGCGAGGGGTGATCGTTGGGTGACCCAGTCGGGTGGTTTCGGGGTTCGGTCCGGCAACTCAGCGAGGGGGGACTCGTCATCCGAGAGGTCTGCCAGCGGCGACCGGTCTTCGATCGGCGGGTTGTGGGGCGGCTGCTCGTCGCTCAGGCCGGCCAAAGGTGATTCCCAATCCGGGCGAGGCGCTGTGTCGCTCAGCCCCGGTGCCGAGGTGGGTGGACTGGGCGACGGTTCTGGTTCGGTTGGAGTCTGCCACGACGGCGCCAGTTCCGGGATCAACGGTGCGGGCCCACCTTGGCGTGCCTCCGCCACGAAAGCTGGTTCTTCTGGCCAGTCCCCCGTGGTGATCCAGGACGGCGTCTGGAGCCCCTTCTTTCTTGCCTCTTTGTTCTCTGGCTTCGGACCGTGGCCGACCTCTCTCGACTCTGGCTTGTCCAGTCTCGGGACCACTGTCGATCCCGACCGCGCTTCGACATCGACATCCCGAGTGTCAGCGGACCTCAAGGCCTTGGCCTGAGCGACCAACGTTCGAGGATCGGTCTTCGGGCCGGCGGCTATTCGGCGGGCCGTGACAACTCTCACCACCGTCAACCCAGCAAGGACGACACATGTCGCAACGATCGCAATGATGAATGCTTGGCCCGCGTCGGTCCCTGCTTGGTAGCCGTGCACGGTGGCAACGACGAATAATGGGGCACTGGTCCAGTGGACTCCACGCCACAACCCCTTCGGAAGGCGTTTCATCGCGAACGAGGTCAGCTCGACGGCGATGATGAGGTACATCGCAACGATGCCCCAAGCAACAGCACCCGGACGCCACGAGGACGCCATCGGCACGAGAACTTCCACGAAGCCGAAGTCAACGAAGTCGTCGAGCATGATCGCAGCGACGTGGATGCCCGTGAAGATCACGGCAAGCCCACCGAGGTAGCGGTGAACCGAGAGGATCCATGCCGGGCTGGTCCTCCTACCGAGGAGCCGGCTGGACAGCAGCAGGCCAAGGACAATGCCGGCAGCCAGCAGGACCCATGCAACGATCCCGCCCGATCGAGCGACGTACCAGGTGAGCTTCTCAACGTTCATGCCGTGAACTGCCCCATTCCAGGCGTCCGATGGACTGAACCGTCCACGCCGAACAGCAGTCCTTCCAGGCCGTCCTCCTCGAGCATCTCGAGCCCTGCTTGCTTCCCAGCCAACACTGCTGCCTTGGCGTAGGACTCAGCCAACCAACACTCGGCGCCGATGACGGTGCATGCGGCCACGTTCGAGTCGGTCGAGGTTCCGGTGCTCGGGTCGATCAGATGGTTGCGTTCGGCGCCCTCGTCCAGCCAGCGACGACGGGACCGACTGCTCGTGGCGACAGCGCCCCAGTCGAGGCGGATCTCCAGCGCAGCAGCCGAGCGGTCGAACGGGTCTTCGATCGCGATCGGCCAGCCGGCATCGGGTGCTCGTCCACCCATTACCAGATCGCCACCGAGATCGACCATGGCCGCACTGGCGCCGGACTCGAGTGCCAGCTGCAACAGAATGTCAGCGGCGAGCCCTTTGCCGATGCCGCCCGGGTCGATCCCTACACCACGAGGCACCATGACCGAGCCTCTGAGTGGGTCGGTCACGATGCTGCTGCTCACTGCGTTCCAGTCGTGCAACCTCACCTGGTCACCATCGGCAGATCGGTGGACAGTAATGACCATCTGTCCCAGGCCGCGTGCCGGTAGCTGTTCGAACGTCTGGTTGTATCCTGCCTCGACCAGCTCGTTCAACAACGTCGGATCGAACCATCCACGAGTTCTCCGAGATGCCGAGATGGCCCGCTCGACGAGCAATTGCGTGTCGGGGGACACGGTCACGGCCGTTCCAGCGGCTGCGTTGATCGCGTTGATCTCGGAATCCGCCAGAAAGCGGCTCCACCGGTGTTCCAGTTCGGTCAGCCGGTCGAGAAG
>JBPCTU010000325.1:0-7237 GCA_051011515.1 Acidimicrobiales bacterium | reverse complement strand
TCCAGTACCAGTGGAACTACCAGCAACAACGAGTATTGGGCGTACGTGGCTGTGGCCTGGGTTCCGTAGGCCGACATGAAGACCGGTTGGGTGACCACGCTACGGACCCCGGCCGGCGCTTCGTTCTCGGTGGCTGTTCTCGTCGAAGCGGGGTTCGGCAGAGTGAGCAACAAGAAGAGCGCGACGGCAGCGAGCGGCAAGTTCACCAGGAAGACGCCCTGCCAGCCGCCGATGGCGGTGACCAGGCCTCCGACCACTGGACCCAGGCCGGCTCCGATGCCGATGCAGGCGCCGATGATCCCCATGTTCCGGCCTCGGGACTCCGTCGGGGAGTAGGAGCGAACCATCGCTTGGGAGCCCGGCATGAACAGCGTCGCGCAGGCAGCTTGAAGCGCGCGGAAGAGAACGAGGAGTGCGAAGGTGCCTGCCAGCGAAGCAGCAATCGATGCTGCGGTGAACCCAACGAGCGACCCATAGAGAGAAACCGTCAGGCCGATGCGGTCGGCGACGCGGCCTGCGACCGGCTGGCCGATCAACATCACGAAGAGATAGACGGTGATCAGGTAGCCGGCAGTGCCCGAAGCTATGTCGAAGTCATCTCCGATGTCGGGCAGAGCCACGGCGATCATCGTTGAATTCATCGGAACCAACGAGGCCACGAGCCCGAGCCCGACTACGTCTCGTGTCCCGAGGCGCACCGGGCTCTGCGTTGTCATATGAGAATTGTTACCTCACCTGTCCCGCCATCGACGCGGACGCGTTGGCCGGTTCGGATCCTGTGTGTGGCGTCAACGGCACCGACGACCGCAGGGAACCCGCACTCGCGAGCAACGATCGCGGCGTGACTGGCGAAGCTCCCGTGATCGGTGACGATGGCGCCGACGAGGCCGAGCATCGAGTTGAACGCCTCGCTTGTACTGCGAGCGACAATCACCTCGCCCTGTTGTAGGTCGAGCAGGTCGTCGATGTCTTCGATAATGCGCGCATCGCCTTCGTAGACGCCGGGGTTGGCTGCGACACCCACGACGACCTCATCGTCACCCGCGGGATCGTCGAGTTGGCCCAGAATCCCGTCGAGCGAGAATCCGATCATGGCCATGACGCGTGCCAATGGCGGTGGCAGTTGGTCTACCGGAGGAGGTTTTGGCATGGGTGGCCCGAGGTAACGGGGCGCGCCCTGTGCGATCGCTGCCTCGTGGCTTTCTGCCCGGGTCTTGAGTTCCTGATGGTCGACCGTCGGCCGGCCGTCGAGGGCCGCCAAGAGCTCCTCGGAACTGAGCAAGAAGACGTCGTCGATCTCCGAGATCACGCCGGCACGTAGCGAGCGTTCTGCGATTTCAAGCATCGCGAGTCGGAGCACTCCGTACGCGGGGACGTCGCTGTACAAGCCTCGCTCGTCGCGCAGCCGGTAGACCAGCCTGGCATCTTCGAGGGCTTCGTCGAATTCGGACTGGTGCTCGGCTGGGACACGAACGCGAATCGAGGCGACGTACTCGTCGGCGCGGTTCTTCGCTTCCTCGGGATCTACGTTCAATGCTGTGGTCAAGCGCCCCAGGACAGCTTCAGGGTGTTCGCCCACCGTGGGTGCAGTGACGTCGAATCCCTCGAGCAAGCGGCATCCGACTGCCGCGACATATTCCTCAACCTCGGGGACGCGCTTCCTCAGAGCATTGAGACGATCTGCTGCATTTTCGGCTCCGGCCAGGATGGACTGTGAATCCTGGTCGGCCCGCAACGCGTCGACAGCCGGTACCAACTCGGGTGGCAGCACACTGGATGACGGTGAGAAGCCGCTGAACGCGGCGAGAACCTGGGTGGGAGGTTCCCCTGACCACTCGCTTGCCTGCAATGCGAAACCGCTTGGGGGCAAGAAAGAACTCAGATTGAATCGGTGGTGCTGGTAGCTCATCTCGCGGCAGTTCTCGATGCAGTTGGCCAGATGCTGGTGCAATCCTTTGTCATCCAGCTCACCCGGGTCGACGTCGCGGAGTGCGCGATTGCGCGCGATGGACGCCGGCTTGATTTCGTTGTCCCACTGGGCGAGGACCGAGGTCCAACCCTTGCTCTCGAGCATCTCTGCGGCCACTCGAGTGCGCGCTTCGATTTCTGAGCCGATCTTCTCCGGCGACGGCGGACCGTTGGGTCCGGGCATGTCGAAGGGTTGTGGTTGTTGGTATACGTAGCCGTTCACCGAGGCGATGGCCAGCGTGTCGAGAAGAGCCCCCCATCTTGCAAAACTCTCGGCGAAACCCCTTGTCATCCCTGGTGGGAACAGTTCCGCGACGATCGCTGAGACGGGGGCCGGAACGTGGGCCAGGTCTTGGACCCACGGCCCTGGTCCGGGTGGTTCGAATTCGAGTTCCATGGTCTTCCCCCTGGTGGTTTGCCCCGCTGGGCCCAGCCGTGGCTGGGGGCCCAGTGCTCACGCTAGCTGGACGGAAAACCTTAGGTGGACCGAGAGTTGACTTGGCTTTCAGAACTCTCTCGAGAGATACGCCTGGGCGGGCGTTCTTGCCTTTGACGCCATCGGCACACACCGGCGGTGTTTGCCGGCACCGACTAGGTCGCGTGAGTCGGGCGCAGTTGCGGGGGGCGGTGTTGGCTGCCAGGCTCACGCCCAGGGTTGATACCTCGATCAGATAGGAGCGGCGCGATGGTGGATGAGAGTGGGCTCGACGGGCTTGATCCGTACGACCTCATGGACAGCGAGTGTGAACGTCTGACCGGCTGGTTCGACACGCTGGATGCCGCCGGCTGGGACGTGCCGTCGCACTGCGAGGGATGGAGCCGTCGAGACCTGTTGGCTCATCTCGTTGCGGTAGAGGAGTACTTCGAAGCTTGCCTGTCGGGCACGGTGGCGGATCTGATGAAGCGCTACACCGATGCGGGTGCCGGTTCGATCGATGACTTCAACGCCGCAGGGGTTGCCGCGTCAGCGGATACGGACCCCGCCGAGCTGCTGGCCGGGTGGGTGGCCCACAACGCTCGGAACCGAGCCGGGTTTCGGGCCGCCGACGGCGGAGACATCGACACCAGCGTCGGCGGTTATCCCGGCCGCCTTCAGTCTTTCCATGTGGTTCACGAGTACGCGACGCATGCGAACGACGTCGACGCGCCGGTCGGAGCTGACGAGTACGACGAACGACAGGCCTACTTGGCGGCCATCAGCCGTTTCGCCTTGACCGAACTCAAGAAGGATCTCTCGATCTCCGATGTCGATGGCGGGTTCATTGTCGCCAACGGCGACATGTCGGTGACCTTGGATCGGGACGAATTCGTGTTGGGAGTTTCGGGAAGGTTCCCAGAGGGGACATTCGAGCCCGAAATCGCAGCCCTCCTGGATCTCGGTTACTGACCGATCGGGTCTCGGCAGGCCCCAGTTGCGAGACCGACCCTGGTTCTGCCAGCGTAAAGCGCGCACCCGCGCACACTTCACGCTGGCAGAACGCTTCGATGCACACGCGCGGCTGCTGGCGCAGCGACGGCTCGGCCTCTACCAGGCGTAGCCGCTGGCTCGTTTGCCCAGCACCTTGTCGTTGAAGATCACCGAGCCGGGCTGGTTTCCCCCCGCCCCATAACAAACGTGAAGGGGGATCAGGTGTTCCTCGCGTGGGTGTGCCCATCTCGCTCCTGGAGCGTCGAACCAATGGACTAGCCGCTGGGTGCGTTCGACTTCGCTGAGCTCCGCGCTCGTACATGTTTCGCGGAGCCATCTCTCGAAGGCTTCGTTCTCGGGGTCCGCACCGGACGCATCGTGGGTGGGGCCGAATGCGTTCATGTTGTGAAACGTGAACCCAGATCCGACCAACAAGATGTCATCAGCGGCCAACGGTTGGAGGGCGGCGCCCATCTGGATATGGGCCAACGGATCGAGGTGGGCCAACAGCGACAGTTGGACGACAGGAATGGTGGCGTCGGGATACATCAGGAGCAGTGGGATGAACACGCCGTGATCGAATCCGCGGTCAGTGGTCGCCTCGGGCGAAAAGCCCGCGTCCGACAACATGTCGGCGATCCGGGAAGTCAGCTCGGGGTCGCCGGGGGCCGGGTACTGAAGTTGGTAGGTCTCGGGCGGAAAGCCGCCGTAGTCGTACAACAGTGGTGGGTTAGGTGCTGCCGTGAGCGTGGGGTCTTGACACTCCCAATGGGCGCTGACCACGACGATGGCCGATGGCCTGCCGAACTCCGCTTCAGCACCTCTCAGGAAGTCGACCATCAGCTGGTGCGACGGGTCGCCCATCACCGGCAGTGGACCCCCACCATGCGGTATGGAAAGCACTCGGCTCGGAGCGTCGGTCATCGCCGCTCAGCTTGCCACGGTCGGCCCGACGAGCGCACGCCCTGCCACCGACTCGTTCTCCATCGAGAGGCCGATGGGTCGCGTTTCACCGAGCAGCAAGTGTCGTTGCAGTGGCTACGGGACTTGCTGGACCGCGTTCGTCACGGTCTCGATGAACCTGTTGGCGTCCAATACTCGATACCCCTGAGCGGCTCCGCTCGTATCCCAAGGGGTTTCGAACGTGATGGTCGTGAAGCGTTCGGAACCAAACCAGGTCACCTGGGCGCCGTCTATCGCATCGACTCCACCTTGGATCTCCGCCGTATGGGCGTTGATCTTGATCACGTATACCTCTTCGGGCTCCGTCGAAGTCCGTTCGGCGGCCCTGGCGGCTGCGCCGGGAACGGCGAGAGCGAAGCGGTCAGCGAAGTCGGTGGGGCTCATGTCCAAGTACCGGGTCAGACAGAGCTGGCGTTCGTCCTTGGGGGCGGGTGGTCGGGGCTCGTATTCGTCGTAACGGCTCTCAGGTTGGGTGGTCGAGACTTGTGCGACTGGCATTGGTCCTCCTCGGGACTGTGGTCGCTCGATTGGTTCGAGCTGGTCCCATCAATATGAAGCACAAGCGCGAACGGGTCTTGAAGAGAACCTGGACTTCTCGTGGAGAAATCATCTGGCCGTTCTGGTCGGCTGTGTAAAAGTTTCACACCGCTGTTTTGGCAGGTCAGGAGCAATGTCGGCGATAGGCGTCGCCTTCGGACGGCGCGCGCAAGTCGGCTACAGTGCGGCGTCGTGCAGGCGATATCGGACGAGTTCAGCTGGCCCCATTCGAGCTCTCCGGCCGAGATCTTGGATTTCCACGCGAGCATGTTGCTCGACGAAGCCCGAATGGCGGCCTTCTACGACGCCATCCTGGCGACGGTCATGCCCGGAGACGTGGTGATCGACATCGGAACCGGGACGGGGATCCTTTCCCTCATGGCGTGTCGGGCAGGCGCGTCGCGGGTCTACGCCGTCGAGAGTGGACCCGTCATCGAGGTCGCCCGGGAACTTGTTGAGCACAACGGTTTTGGTGACCGAATCGTCTTCGTGAATCAACCATCGACCTATGCCGAGTTGCCCGAACGCGCTGACCTCCTGATTACCGAAACCATCGGGAACGCAGCATTCGACGAAGGCATCGTGGCTTGGGCACAAGACGCTCGAGATCGCCTCCTCAAGCCCGATGCCCGGATCGTGCCACAACGCGTCGACCTCTTGGTCGCCGCAGTGGAGTCCTGGGACGAGCACGCTCAGGTTGCCGACTGGTCGGCCTCATCGTTGCCTTTCGACTTCGGGCCAGTCCGTCGCAGGGCCGAACAGATCGTCTGGTTCGCTGATCTTGAGACCAAACACCTACTTAGCGAACCCGTTGGGGCACTCTCGATCGATCTACGGACCGTGTCCGACACGCGCCTCACGGCGGCGGGAGAGCTGGTGTCGACTCGAAGCGGAGCTCTTCATGGTCTGGCGTGCTGGTTCGACGCAGAACTCGTGAGCGGCATAACGCTTACGAACGCCCCGCCCACCGATGCACCGAGCTGGGCGCAGGGGTTCATGCCGGTTCGTAGACCGGTGTCTGTTGCGGCAGGGGATGTGATCACCTGGACCGTCTCGCTCTACGCTGACGGCAGTGGTTGGGAGTGGGACATCGACGTAGCGCAAGCTCGGCCTAGGTCTGCGAGCCGATAGCCGGTCTAGCTTGAAGGGCGGTGACGCTGCACCGTTGGTGCCTGTGGTCTACTGGACGAGTGACCGAGGCAGAGGACGTCGCAGAAGAGGCGGGATCACGCCGATTCCACTTTCCGTCGCTCCGCACCATCATTCTGGTGGCGCTGGGGGTTCTCCTTCTTCTCTGGCTCGCTCCCACGATCGCGGCGTTTGTCGCCGATATCGACATCGAGGGCCTTGAGCGCCCGTACCTCATCATCTTCAGCTTTGTTGCCTTCGATGCGGTCGTCCCCATCTTTCCGAGCGAATCGCTCCTGACGACGGCCTCGAACCTCGCTGCTCAGGACGGGTCGTCGCTCGAGCTCTGGTCGATCATCGTTGCCGGTTCGGCAGGCGCGATCGTTGGCGATTCGGCGCTGTACTGGCTGTCGAGGACCGTGCTGCGCAATTTCATGAGCACTCAGGTCGACAAGGCCGAGGAGAACGAGAAGGTTCGCCGGGGCCTCGAAGTTCTCAACAGCACCGGACCGATGCTGATTGTGTTTGGCCGTTTCGTCCCCGGTCTTCGCTTCGTCACCGGCGCCACGATGGGTATTACCAGGTACCCGTACCCGCGGTTTTTGCTCTGGGATGCGATCGGCGGAACCCTTTGGGCTTCGTACACGTGCATCTTCTCCTACCTGGTTGCGTCCGCCGTCGATGACAAGCCGGTCCTGTCCATCGCGATCTCGGTGATCGTCACCACCGCCTTGTTGGCCCTGCTCTACGTGCCCCTGAAGAAGAGTTGGGAAGCCACTGCCGACGAAGACTTTGACCCGGGCGGAGAGTCTCAGGGCGACGAAGGGACAGATTCTGCCGCTGACCCTGCTCCTGACCGCGATGACAATGCCGAGGCCGACGCGGCTTCGACCAGCGATGCTGCCGACCGTCCCACATAGCCCGCTGCATCAGCGTCAGACCTGCCCCCGAAGCGTTCTGCCAGCGTAAACCGCGCATCCGCGCTCACTTCACGCTGGCAGAGCGGTAGCTGCCGCTGATTCCGTAGACGGCTGACTCAATCTGGTGCTGAGCGCGCTTGCTTGGCTCGACGAGCAACGCCTGGTGGGGATGGATCCCCATTGTTGCTTCGGCGCACGGATGCTGCAGTTGGTCTGACCGAGGCATGTGTGAGCCCCAATCGTGGACGCGTAGCGCTGTCGCCGGAAACCAGTCGCGCTCGAGGCGGGGGCATTGTGAACCAGAAGCCAATGA
>JBPCTU010000324.1:0-7474 GCA_051011515.1 Acidimicrobiales bacterium | reverse complement strand
ATTGCATCGACCCGGCGCGGCTGAATCGACTGATCGCTGATTTCGAAGCGGCAGCCGCTGAGGAAGCTGCGGCGCTCGAGGAGCTAGGCGTCGCGCTGGAGGTGCTGGAGCGCCTCAACGCTCAGCTCGACGCCCTACGGGTCAGACTTGGCGAGGTGCAGCTGCGGTTGTCAGCGGCCCGCGTCGACGTCGGCTTCGCCGAGATCCGTGAGCAGGTTGCTGCAGAGACCCTCGAGGATGTGAGCACCGAGCTCGCGTACCAGGAGGAGCGTCTCAGAAGTCAGGCCGTCGATGCCTACATGGGTGGCGACGATGTGGAGCTGGCCACATCTGCGGCACTGTTGAGTCTGGACAACTACGCCGATGTCGAGACTGCCCGCACCTATGCGAGCGCAGTGCTGGGTGATCAGTTGGCGACGGTGGACCAGGTAGACGCCTTGCGCGAGGCAGTGGTCATTCTCACCGAGGTCGTGGCCGAGATCGAGGCGGCGACCCAGGTGGAGGTCAAACGGGTTGGAGCGATCGAACTCCAGGTAGAGGCCCTGATCGATCAGCAGGACGAGCTGGTTGCGCAATCGGAGCTGGAGACCGAGTTGGTCGCCGAGGACATTGCAGGCATTCAAGCCCGGAAGCAGGTCTACGCGAACGAGCTGCGAATTACCGGAGTCGGGGGCGGCCCCATCGGCGAGACGCTCCGCTCGCGCCAAGCTGACCAGGAAGCACCGGCCAACCCGTTTCGGTCTTTCGAACTGCCGCTCGAATCGACTCGGATCGCCTCGCCGTTCGGCCCTAGGGTGCACCCGATCTTCTTGGACACCCGGCTACACGCAGGTGTGGACATGACGGGGAGCGCCGGCGAGCCGATCCTGGCTGCAGGCGACGGCGTCGTTGTGTACGCCCAGGAGGCTCGGGGTTATGGCAACACGGTCGTCATCGACCACGGCAACACGCTTGGCACCCTGTATGCCCACATGACTGCTGACACGGTCTTCGTCGGGATGGAGGTCGTTGCAGGAGACATCATCGGCTTCGTAGGTTCCACCGGGTTTTCGACCGGCCCACACCTCCACTTCGAGGTCAGGATCAAAGGCCAGCCGGTTGACCCGATGCCGTACCTGAACCTCGGCGAGCCGAGTTAGAGGGGCCGATCATCCAGCTGGGGTGATTACGACTCCACGGTCGGCATAAGGAATGCGGTTGCGTTTGAAGACGCCACCGATGTAGCCGAGGGCCTTCGTGATTTTGGTCATGAAGCCGTACTTGTCTCTTATCTTTGCGCTGATCTCGTCGAGTTCGGCGCCCGTGACCACCTCGGCGGTCGCATCGGTGGGCTCGGTGCCGTCCCGCACGTTGCCGCGGGCGTCGCAGGGTTGGATCGTGACCCGCGACGTGTGGGTCAGGCGTTTGGCTTTGCCGGATCCCGAACTGGTGTAGAAGCCGATCTTGTCGTCGTCCAACGGCACCGACCAGACCGGCGTTGGCACTGCGTCCCCCGACTTCCTGTAGGTGGTCAACAGCAGATACTTCTCGTCCCCAAGTGTCATGGACCCAAACCCTACGTACGAGCGCTCGTCCAGTCCACAAAGGGCGCGGCTATGGCACGCTCGGCTCACGGATCAACTCGGCGAACGCAGTTGCCCGGATGGCAACGGGTTCGTCGCGAAGGATCCTGCCGAAGATGAGCGCCACGTCCGACTCGAGCGACACAACGACGGCTGGCGCTCCGGGTGTTGTGACCGAACGCGCATCCGCTACCACGACGCTGGACGAGTCGTAACCATCGATGGCGGTTCGCAGCACGAAGTCGAGCCGAGCGGGATCGATGACTATCTCACCGTCGCGCCTGAGTGAGTCCTGATCGAGAGCGAACGCGACGGCGTCATTTGCGACCGCATCTGCGAGATCAGCGAGGCGGCGCTGTTGCAGCCACACGTTGGCCAGGTCGATAGTGATTGCCCCAAGCATCACGACAATCAGCAGCCCGACTGGGAACAGGAACGTGACGCTGCCCGAATCGCGGCCAGGCTCGTTCAGGGGGTGTCGCAAAACGCCTCCCCGTCCAAACCGGTTCGATATGGATCGACCAGCTCCGTGTGAGTAGCCGAAACCTCAAACCCGTTTCCCCAACCGAAACCACCCGGTAGTGATATCGCGGGGACCGTGTACGAGTACGTCGCCGACATGTTTCCGCATCGTCGGAACTGCCCGCTCAGGAATGGCCCTTCGAGCGCGGCGGCGTCGAAGTTGCTTGTTGCTGTGAATGCGTCATGGCCCGCGTTCGCCGCTTGACCGGTTGACCCGTCCGACTCGACCAGTGTGCGCACTGTTTCGCGAGCGGCAGAGGTCACCGCCATCTTTGTGTCGATCACCGCCCAGGCATTGAAGATAAGCAACAGCCCGAACACGAACACGACGATCCCGAAGAGAATCCCCTCGCTACCTCCGACGAAGCCGGAGTCGCCCCGACACCTGTGATGCCTAGCGCTCACCGACGAACTCCTCCTCCCGGATCTCGATGGTTCTTTCGATGTCACCGAATGGCAGGACGCGGGCGAACTGGTCGGGCAACATCGTGGGGTTCTGGCCCGTGAGTTCTACGGTGACTGGGCCATCGAGCGTCGGCATCGAGATCGTGATTTGCGCGTCATAGGACCCGACAACCGTTTCGAATCGCGCGTGACCGTCCTCGGGGTTCCCGGAGCGTGCGACCAGGCGGCCGGCGTCGTAGGCAGCTCCAGTCACTACCGACGTGGCGTACAGGCTCCAGAGAACTTGGACTGCAAGAAGCAGGAACACCAGGAAGAACATCAGCCCGAATACAGAGCTGAAGATTCCGGCGCCTCTCTCAACGTCGTTTGAGTGGGGATTCTGGAGTCGCGCAGCCACGCCGGGCGGCCCATTGGGACACATCGAGATCGGAGCCTCAGCCTCCGATCGAATTGATCTGGGTCTCGGCTGCGTTGGTCGTGTTGTTGAACAGCACATCAAACGCGCCGTACGCCACGACCCCTAACGCCGCCATGATCAACACGGCGATGGCGACGGACACAATGCCCTCGCCGGCGTCTTCGCGGAGACGTGTTGCGCACTGTCGTCTCGCCTCGGCGGCTACGACAAGAACCTCGAGTGTCTTCGGGTGCATGTTTTCTCTCTTTCTGTGGAGTCGTTCGTGTGGCTGGCCGGGCGAGGTCGGGTGGACGGTTTCGATGGTCGGGGCCCAACAGGTGTCAGCCGCTGCTGAATGTCTGCATGGCTTGGATGAACGGGATGGCGATGAGAATGCTCCCGGGTATGAGGGCAGCGATTGCCACGGGTACCCATACCTGCTGGTCCTTGCGCTCGATCGATGTCAGAAGCTCGCGATGAGCGTCACGTCGGATGGCTCGTGCCTCATCGCTGATGAGCTTGCCGAGATTCGTTGCTTCGTTGTTGAGGGCCAGTACGGAGACGAGGCGGCGCAACGCGTCTACGTCGGCCAGATCGGCCCATTCGGTGAGAGCCTGTGTTTCCGACAGCCCCTGACGGGTGCGCCCCATAACCAGTTTGAGGTCTTCAGCGATGACCCCTTGGCCTCTCACCGCGAGGCGCTGAAGAGCTCCACCGAGGCTGTGCCCGGATGCCAAGAGCATGCCCAACTGCTCGGCGACTACGGGTAGCTCCTGCAGCAGCCGTCGTTGGCGTGCTTCTGAGGCCTTGATGACCTGTTGTTCGAGCACCAGGAAGACGAGCAGTGGGACGCCAAGCGCAAACGCGACCGTGACCACGCCGCCGACGCCGACTGCGGCTGCGATGCCTACGCCGACAACGAAGGCGACTAATGAGACCCCCAACTGCCGGGTTCGGAACTCGGTGGGCGAGAGTGCGGAGTTGACGCGGGCCAGCTTCGTGCTCAGGTCTTCAGAAATCCCGAACAGCCCGGCCACGCTGCCGCCCAGTCCGATGGAAAGGGGGCCACAACGTCTCGAAACGAATCGACCGAGAAGAGTCCTTGGTTCGACCCGAGCGCCGCACCGCCGGGGGTGTAGGGCCGGAGTCGTTCGACGATCGAGGTTCGTCCGAACCACCGCGTGACCGACAGCGCCAGAGTGAGACCCAGAAACATGACCAGGCCAGATGCGATTGCCATCTGAGTCACGGTGCGGCCTCGATGGGTTCGGGAAAGACTCGTTGAGGTTGCGGGAGGCGCATTATTCGAGTCGCCGCGATCCAGCAGCCGATGATCATCAGGAGTGCGAATGCGACGAGGATCTGGCCGTATTGGGTGGTGTACGCAGCTCGCCCCGGGCCGATCGACATGCCGACCAAGGCCATCCCGAACGGGACGACTACCGTGAACCACCTGGCGAATCGAGCGCCGGCCTGGCGAGCGACGGCGTCCTTTCTTCCCTCGTTGTCGACGACCCGGTCCTCGGCCAGGGAGACAAGCCGCTGGTCGAGGTCGGTACCGCCCAGTTCGTGGGCTATCAGGAGCGTCTCAGCGACGATGTCGGCCGTGGGGTCTGCCAGGCCGGCTTTGAGCACGTTCAGTGTCGCAGCAAGGTCGGTCGTGAGGAGCCACTCTCGCTGTGCACCCGAGAATGCGGGGCGGAGTTCTTCTGGACCTCGAGCTCCAACCTCGAAGAGCGCCTGGGGGATTGATCGGCCGACGCTGCCTGTGAGGACCCTGATCTCTTCGATCATCTGTGGCCAGGCTTCCTGCGCCAAACGTTGTCGTTGTCGTCGCCTGGATCGGTAGCTGGCGATCGGTAGACCACCGCTGCACACAGCCAGGACGAGAGCAGCTCCGAAGCTTGCGAACATGGCGAAGCCCACAGCGAAACCTGCACCTGCCAACGCAACGACGGCCAGCGCGAACTGGGAGAGTCTGACGTCGTCGAGTCCGGCCTGGGCTAGCCACTCGGTGCTCTTGGTTCTTCGCTTGTTCTGAAGACTGGGAGAAGGGCCAGGCACTACTCCGGTCCATCCCATCGCGGTCGCTGTGTAGAGGTAGAACACCCCGAGGCCGGCAAGCAAGGAGAGTGCGAGGGTGATCAACTCGAAGATCCCGGTTGTATCGGCTGTGTCGCTTCGAGAATGTCGCGGACTTGGTAGCCGGCTGTTTCGAACTGTTCTCCAAGTCGGGCTGGGAACTGGCCGGTCCAGCTGAGGTCGTCGATGCCAGGTGGCCTTCGGAACACCTCGGTAGTGGTGAAACGAACCGCAGCGTCGGGTCCTTGCAGGTCCTCGACGGCCACTATCTCGCTCACCCTTGGGCCTTGATCGGTTCGAACACAGTGCACCACGAGATCGATGGCCTCGACTACCAGTGAGTTGAGTGCCGACATCGGCAACTCGTTGCTCGTGTCGGCCAGCTGGCATATGAAGCGCAGACGGGAGAGTGCCTGACGGGCGCCGCTTGCATGGATCGTGGTGAAGCCCGCAACGCCTGAGCTGAGCGTGAGGAGAAGAGGTAGCGCCTCCCTGTCTCTTACTTCACCGACTATGGCCACATCGGGTGCCATCCGGAGAAACCCGGCGACCAGTCGGCGAAGGTCGACCGCGTCCCGGTCGGTTCGCGCCGGCCTCGTCTGCATCGATGCGACGTTGGCCAACGGCACATCAGCCTCAAAGACCTCCTCGGCAATGACAACACGTTTCGCCGGGTCGATCTCTGCCGCACAACAAGACAACATCGTGGTCTTGCCCGAGCCAGGAGCGCCTGAGAACACAATGCTCTGTCCCGCTCGAACTGCTGTCCCCAGGAAGGTCGCCGCCGATGGGCTGAGCATGTCGTGGTCAACGAGCTCGCTCAGGCTCGTGTATGCGACTCCGGTGAACTTCCTGATGTTCACCATCAGGTGCCCGCCCCGCGAGACGTCCTGGTGAACGATGTGCAGGCGAGCGCCGTTGTCGAGCTGCGCGTCTTGGAGGCCCTCGGCTGGGTCGAGCTTTCGGTGTGATGTCGACGAGTCATCGAGCAGTTTCGTCAGCGTTCTCACAACGTGGTCGTCGTCGTGAAACCCTTCGCTGTGATAGCCAGACTGGCCGCGGTGTCGTCGAACGAAGATCGCGTTCGGCGAGTTGATCATGATCTCCCACACGTCGTCGTCTTCGAGTAGCTCGGCCAATGGCCCGTACCCGGCAAGGTTGCGGAGCGCCCTCTTGGCGATTTGGGCGTCGTCAGCCAGGGCGAAGGGTCGAAGACCCCGCTTGTGATCTTCGTTCCACCGTGAGATCTCGCGGTCGATGAGGCTCCGCAGTGATTCGATTTCGTTGTCGGCCAGGTTGAGGTTCATCTCCTTGCCGAGCTTTTGGACGTTGCGCTCTATCTCGAGAAGAGGGGGGACTTCAGGATGCCCGATCGTCATGCGGCTCCGTCCTGGTTCCAAGCGTCGGCACCGAGTTGGCCAACCGAACCGGGAGTGATGCGCAGGGGTTGGGTCCGCTCGGAACGGGGGTTCCTGAAATCACGTTCGAGGCCCGCTCGGACGGCCTGGCCGATTGGGCGAGCGAACGAAGCGGGTAGCCGGGTGCCTTCGCGGAGCACGTCTTCGATCCGTTGCTTGTGCGGAAGGTGCACTGCGGAGCAAAGGCCACTGCTCACAGGTTGCAGAAGTGTGCTGAGAGCACCACCGATGCTCGAGCGACTACGCACCGAGCGGGGAGTGCGGTTGAGTACGGGGATGACCAGCCTTCCCGGCACTCCGAATCTTGCGAGGTCGTGGACCACTCGCACGAGGTCGTTGAGGCCTTTGGTCGTTGGTACACCAACGACGAGCACGAGGTCGGCTTGGAGAAGGCTCGAGCGAGCCAACATGTTGCGCTCCTCGACCTCGACCGAGCCGGTCTCTTCTTCGCCTTCGACATCGGCCTCGACGTCGGCCACGACGACCTCGTAGGCGCTGAGTAGTGAGTCCAGAGAGCTCTGAAGTGCGCGTTGTCTCAGTACTGCCCAGTCCTGGTGCCGGCGAAGGCCGAGTAGGAGGTGGTAGCCGCGATCGTGAGGTTTGAAGACCATTGACTGGAGTTCGCGGCCCGACGGCGCGCCATTGCGGTGCGAGTCGACAAGTTCTTGGAGGCCGGGAACGACGTCCTTGGCATCGTGGAGCATCCCTTGGTCGGCGCGGAGCGCCAGATCTGCCAGGAGTGTCGTGTCTTCGAATTCCGGAGCATCGCCCAGCTCCTGGGCAACTGCCATGGCAACCGTCGAGGTCCCTGCACCCGAGCCGCCGGTCACCACGACGAGACGGCCGTCCGACTCTTTCGGGGTGCCAGATGGAGCAACCTTCAGCGGAGCGGCGTCGTCGATGCGGCCCACGGGGGTGGCATACCTGACCAGTTGTTCTAAGACGGCCTGTCTGTCGAAGTCGGCATCAATTACACCCACCGCGCCAAGTGCCCGCCAATCCCTGTCGACTCGTTTGTCGGCGACCACCAAGACACAAGCCTTGTTCGCTGCGGCCAAGTCGAAGAGGTCTCTGTCGGCGCCCGGCAC
>JBPCTU010000323.1:0-3216 GCA_051011515.1 Acidimicrobiales bacterium | reverse complement strand
CCATTAAGGAAATCATCGAAGGAATTTGGACACGCACAAGCTCCTGACACCCACCTCATCGAGGTAGAGCTGCGGCGTTCGGGGTCACCCATTGTCCCCGACCGCTCTAGCGCCGTCCGAGAAACTTGTGCCGTTCGGACGCGTCAGGCAAGAGTGAATCTCAGCGATCGGCCCAGCCGGAGGGACCGGAATGACCGAAATCATCCAGTTGCTATGGGCCGGCCTCGTGAGCGGCTTCGCTTACGCGATGGTCGGGTTGTCACTGGTCTTGATCTTCAAGACGGCACGGGTGTTGAACTTTGCGGCGGGGACCATGGCCGGGTTCACCGGGTGGTTGGCACATTGGTGGGCGGCGTCACAGGGCATGCCATTCGGCGTGTCGATCGTGTTCTCCCTTATCGTCGTGGGCGTCGCCATCCTGGCGATCGAACGGTTGACGATTCGTCCTCTTGTCAATGAGAACTTCCTTTCGATCGTGACGATCACGCTGGGGCTCGAACTGATCATCGCCAACCTTGCGCTGCGATGGTTTGGTGGCGCAGCTCAGCGTTTCCGGGTGCCCGGCGACATCGACCAGAAGAATTTCCAGATAGGCGACCTCCGGTTCAACTGGTGGCACGTCGTCATCGCGATCTCGACGTTCGTCATCTTGGGCATCGTCGGCTACATCGTGAACCGGACCGAGCTGGGACTCGCCATGCGGGCCTTTGCCGAGGACAAGGATGCTGCCCGTTTGATGGGCATCAAGGAATCCACGGTCTCGCAATGGACGTGGGTTTTGTCCGCCACCGTCGGTGGCCTGACCGGCATTATGTTCGCTCCCGTTCTGTTCCTCCAGCAGGACTACATGAACATCATCTTCATCAAGGGATTCGTCGCAGCCATCCTGGGTGGATTCACGAGCTTGTCGGGTGCGGTGTTCGGCGGTCTGCTCCTCGGGGTACTCGAGGCGATCGCAATCAAATACGCCCCCCAACAGTTCGCAGCGGGACTCCCAGTGGTGATCGTCTTCGTGATCTTGTTGATCCGACCTCGCGGGCTGCTCAGTCGAGCCAAGTCCCACGACCGCGTGTGATGGCTCGATGACCACGCTCGACGCACCCGCCCCCGACGAACTCAGCGCCATGAAGCGCGCTGCGATCGCTCGCCCAGTGTTCCTGGGCCGCAACCAACTGGTGGGGCTGGCCTTTTTCATCCTGGCCTTCCTGCTCATTCCGACTTTTGCCGACTACAACAGCGTCATCGGCCTGACGATCGTCTATGCGATGGTCGGCGGGAGCCTGGTCCTGGCGTTCGGTGCTGCGGGGCAGTTCACCCTGGGCCACGCAATATTCCTGGGCGTCGGTGTCTTCATGTCGGCGAACATCACGGCCGAATGGGGAAGGGGGTTGGAGACCGAGATCGTGCTCATCTTCGGCGTGAGCTTCCTGTTGGGGCTCGTCGTCGGGCTACCGAGCCTCAGAGTGTCGGAGCTGTACCTGGCATTGGCCACGTTCGCCATCGCCTTCGTCGGCCAACAGCTGCTCTTCAACTGGACAAGGTTCACTGCCGGCGCCTCGGGCAAACAGACCGGGCCTTTGGAGATCTTCGGGTACGAGATCCCCAGAGGTGTTCCGTTCCTACGGGTCGCCCTGGTGATGTTGCTGATCTCATTTTGGGCTGTCGGCAATCTCCTGGACGGCAGGACCGGCAGAGCCATGCACGGGATACGGACGAGCGAAACCGCAGTGAAGTCGGTGGGCGTCAACGTTGCGTGGCTCAAGATTCTGGCCTTCGGCATCAGCGGCGCGATAACCGGCGTCTCAGGCATCGTCTACATGCACACGCTGAGGTTTGCCGGCCCAGAGAGCTTCGGCGTGAATCTCTCGATCAAGCTAATTCTGACGCTGATAATCGGTGGTCGGCGACGTCTCACAGGCGCAGCCTTGGGCGCGATCTTCGTCCTGTGGTTGCCAGAGGTGATTCGCAGCGTGCAGGACTGGGAAGGAGTCATCTACGGCGGCAGCCTCGTGTTGTTGACGCTCTTCTCTCCTGGCGGACTGTTCGGACTGGGTGAGCTGGCCTGGACTCCAGTGAAACGTTCGCTGGGTATCGGCTCGAAGAAGGCACCGACCCACACCGACGCGGGACTACAGCCACTGTCGTCGCCATCATTGGCTCCGCTGGCGAGCAGCGAATCTCGTGGCCACCTTGTCGTCGAACACGCTTCGGTCAGCTTCGGTGGTGTTCATGCGGTGCAGGACGTTTCTTTCGAAGTCCAAGCCGGCGCAGTCACTGGACTGATCGGCTCCAACGGGGCCGGTAAGACCACGTGCTTCAACGCGATCACGGGGCACGTCAAACAAGCCGAGGGGCAGTTCGTGCTCGACGGCACGGATGTCTCGGGAACACCGATCTACAAACGCTCGCTGGCGGGCATGGGCCGCACCTTTCAGAACCTGAACCTGCACGGCGACCGGAAGGTCATCGATCACGCGCTCTTGGGCCTGGATCGCGAGTTTACGTACAGCCGGGTCTCTGAGAGCCTTCGACTGCCGCACGTACTGCGCCAGGAACGCGCCGCATTCGATCGTGCCGCGGAGCTGCTCGACCACATGGAGTTGCTCGACTACTGGCACGAAACCGTGGATGACCTTCCCTACGGCCTCCAGAAGCGCGTGGACGTCGTGCGAGCGCTCGCCACTCACCCCTCGATCCTGTTGCTCGATGAGCCGGCTGCCGGGCTACCGACAGCCGAAGCCACCGAGATGATGAACCATGTTGTGCAGTACGCAGACTTCATCGGAGCCGGCGTGCTGGTGATCGAACACAACGTCGAACTCGTTGCCGACGTGTGCGAGCGGGTGATCGTCATGGATGCGGGTCGGATTCTGGCTGACGGGACAGCCGAAACCGTGATGAACGACGAACGGGTCATCGCGGCCTATCTGGGGACCTGATGAGTGGCGCATTGGAGATCAACGACCTGCGGGTCGGGTACAAGCGCAACGAGGTCATTCATGGGCTGGACATCCATGTCGACGATGGCGAATGTGTAGCGCTGTTGGGAGAAAATGGGGCTGGAAAGTCCACCATTCTCAAGACGATCTCGGGGCTCTTGACGCCCACGACCGGTTCGATTGTCTTCGACGGCAATGACATCACCGGGGACAAGGCGTCCAAAATCGTGGACGACGGTGTGATCCACGTGCCTGAAGGGCGGCGAGTGTTCCCAGC
>JBPCTU010000322.1:0-14793 GCA_051011515.1 Acidimicrobiales bacterium | reverse complement strand
CTGACCACGGCTGCCACAGCTGGGCGCTCAGAGGCGTTTTCGCGGGAGGTGATGCCGACGGTCCGGCGGACCGGAACCTTGAGTTCGAGGACGCGGATTCCGGGTGGCTGAACCGTGAGCCCGAGCTCGGGCACCAAGGCAATACCACCGTGTCCGGCCACCAACCGCAGGGTGGCGGGGTAGTCGTCAACTTGGTGACGAAGCTCGGGTTCGAACCCGGCCTCTCGACATGCCATGGTCACGCAGCGACCACAGGATGTGGGTGGCGACGCGATGAACGGGCGATCGCTCAGATCGCTGAGGTCGACGGTTCCCTCCAGTTCGTCGTCTTCGGGGACAACCAGACTGAACCAGTCGTTGAACATGTTTGTTCGCACGAGGCCTTCTGGTTGGGGCGCTGGCGCATGGGGGTAGGCCATGTCGAACGTGAGATCCAGTTCGCCCAGCTGTATTGCGGTGTACGCATCATGAGGCTCGAGCTGACGGGTCCAGAGTTCGACCTCTGGGTGCTCGTTGGTCAGTGCCTCCAGAAGTCGTGGCAGGACAGTCGAAGCCAGCGACTCGACGATGGCCAGGCTGACCGGCCCTCGTGGTTCGGTGCCTACGCTCTCGAGTGAAACCCGCGCCCGCTCGAGCTCGGCCAACATGACCTCGGCGTGGCCGACCAGATCACGCCCTGCATCCGTGAGACGAACGTTGCGTCCCACCCGCTCCAGCAGGTCGGTTCCAGTGCTGCGCTCGAGTGCGTTGAGTTGCTGGGAGATGGCTGACGGCGTGTACCCCAACGATTCTGCTGCGGCAGCCATCGTGCCCCGCTCAGCGACCTCGCGGAGCATTTGCAGTTGTCGCAGGTTGATGTCCACCGATGCCCCCTGGGGCTGGTCGTTGTGCGGCCTCGTACTTTGGGGTCCCGTACTTTGATGTTCCGTCTTTGTGTAGCAATTCTTCACATTGAACACAAGAAACCATCGCTTTTACTAAGTGATCATCGATGCGACGGTAGATCCATGTTCAACATCAACTGCCAACAATGCTCCCAGCAAGACCACGACGGTCCGGCGGAGTTGGTCGACTCAGGATCGATCATCTCTGTCCACAACACCGCCGAGGGTCCGATTGCCTACGTCAAGTGCGCCTCGGGGCACACCGTCGTCGTCCCGTATGGACGCGAATGGATGATCGACAAGACTCCCGGCTTGTTCTCTAGCCACGATGAGGCCGAGCCGGCCGTAGCGTGACGCCTACTGCCGCAGCAGCTCGTACCCGACACGGAAGAAGTCGAGTGCCAGCTCGTGCTGGTCGGTTCGTGAGCAGAGCTTCTCGTACGAGAGCAGCGCTCCGCTGAAGTGCTCACTGTTCCAGTGCATGTGGCTGGTGTCCAGATCATCCCAAGCCGCGACGTACAAGTAGGGCTCCGGGTGCGACTGATCGCCGGGCGAGGCGCCGTAGGTTGCTCGTTGACCCGCTTCCGCAGAGCCCATCTCGATCGCCGGATCGAAGTGGCCCGGCCAGATCTGGACCCTGGTCACGTCGTCTTCGACAGCAGCTATCAACCGTGTCTGCTCGAGCACCGCGGTTGCGAAACCGAACCAGTCGCCCAGGAACAGCCCCACGTCTTCGCGCACGTCGAGCACCCGCTCGGTGTCACCGAGTTCGACGGTGTCGTGTTCGGCCTGTTCGGGGCTCGCGACTGTCCCGGCAACCGAGGCGGCCCTGGCCAATGTCGTCAGCTGCTCGGAGATCGCTGAACCGCCGCGCTGTACCACGAGTTGGTTTCCCTCTACCCGAATCTGTTCGTCGTCGCCGAAGAAGGGGGTGCCGAACCCGCGGCGGGTGTACCTGAGTCCGATCTTCCCGTTTGCGGCCTTTCGGGTGTTCGAGAGAACGCCATAGGCGACTCGATGGAAGTCGTTGCGAGACGACACGTAGTCGGGTGGGACTGGCGGGAGTGTCTTGAAGTTGCCCAACCAGTGGTCGCGGGCGAACTCGGCGATGGTGGCACTTTCGGCGCTCAGCTGGCTCCACGTCGGTGACGCGGCAGTCGTTGGACCAACAATGGCTTCGCCATGGCCGGTCGCGTCGGCGGGGTCGTCGGCGAACCATGGCTCGTCTGGCACCGCTGGCGGAGAGGGCTCGAGAACCAGCGCTGGTCGCCCTGCGACTGCCGACGCTTCGGCTTGTGCGTTTCGAACCGGGTGATCGGTCATCACTACTCCACGGTTGATTCGGGTTTTGGGTTGACAGTAAAGCCATTGGGCGGCCAGGGCATTCCCGAAGACCGAGATGGATCGGTACACGAGCCGGTGCGGACGGCTCAGTCCTCTCTCTGGTCCCTTAGGAAGGCTTCCAGTTCGGCGGCGAGGTCGTCGCCCGAGGGCATCACCTCGGATTCGTCGACCTGTTCCTCCAGCTGGCGGACATATTCGGTCAACTCCTCGTCGTTGTCCATCGCCGCGTCGATCCGTCTCCGCCAGTCGTTGGCGTCGTCGTCGAGGGCGCTGTGGTCGGTGGCCACTCCGGTTACCAACTCGAGCCGTGACAGTAGCGACCTGGTCGCCTCCGGATTCGGAGGTCCGGGAACGTAGTGCGGGACCGATACCCGCAACGACACCACTGGCATGCCTTCGTTGTCGAGACGGTCGTGAAGAGCACCGACGAGGCCGGTCGGCCCCTGGTAGCTGGGACGGCCGAGGCCCAAACGGTCTGCTACCTGCACATTGGCGGCACTGCCCACCACTCCCAGGGGACGCGTATGTGGTGCCATGCCAACCATGGCGCCGAGCGTGATCACCAGCTCGGCCTCGACCAGGTGGGCCAGTTCGAGCAAGGTGTCGGCGAATGTCTTCCAGCGCAGGTGGGGCTCGACCCCCGACACCAACAAGAGGTCGCGGGAATCCGAGCCGGTGCTTGCCGCGTAACAGCTGCTCGCGGGCCAGGTGATCACCCGGTCTCCGTTGGTGTCGAGCGCGACGGTGGGTCGCTCCTCTTGAAAGTTGAAGAAGGTCTCGGGATCGATGTCTGCGACATGGTCGGCCGAGTAGTGCGCGACAACGCGGCCGATAGCGGTCGTCGCTGCTTCCGCTGCGTCGAACATGCCCTTCAGGGCTACGACAAGAAGTGGCCGATCGAGTTCAGGTGTTTTGACCCATTTCAGCTCGCTCATCGGCGCGAGCTTGTCACACTCGGCCGTCGCGATGTCAACGCCCGACCACGCGCCGTCTGGGTCTCAGGCCGGCTGGGTGGTGGCCTCGAAGGCCTCGACGAATCGTCTGCGGCGGCTCCCTGGCGTCAGCTCAACTGCCAAGCCGTCGCTGAATGCCACCTTCAACGTTGCGGGGCCCGATTCGCCGACCGGAGGGGCATCGAGAGCCATCGACGCGACTGCGCTCAACTGCATGTCGCCGATGAGGGCACCAACCCGACCCGAGTAGGTGCGGTGTTCGAAAGCCATCAGCCGCTGGTTCGTCAACACGAGCACGGCGTTCTTGGCGAACATTGCCTCGTGTGCGTCGGTGGTAGAGGTGTTGTCATCTGCTGCGTCGTCGGCGTCGGCGAATTTCGTGACCTTCGACAAGGCGCCACCGGGGGTGCCCAGGCGTTTGGCCTCTGAACCCTTGAGTGGTCTCACGAAAAGCGCCGCCAACGGGGTCTCGTCGTCGTGGCAGATCTTCTTGGTGTGTCTGGAAGCCTTCTTCAGGAAGTCCGGCATCTCATGTGCCTCCGGTATTGGATGGGATGGCCGTGGATGGGAATGCGGCAACTACTCAATCGGCACCGACCGTCAGTTCCTGAAGCACGATCGTCCCGCCACGACTCGGGTCGGCAAGACTTGTGCCGGGTTGCCAACCCCAAGGCGCAAAAAGTTACCCAGACCCAAAGTTGAGTGGAATGCGATCAACTTTGATCGCGTTGCAAACATCAGGGTGAAGCAGTGTCATCAAGTGAGCGCAGTGTGAGGGTGAGTGCGCCCCCGACAAGATCAACCAACAGTTAGGAGGCACCAGTGGCCATCGACCCGAAGAGGTGGACCCACAAGACAACCGAGGCCGTACAAGGCGCCGTCAACATGGCAGCCGAACGCAGCAACCCCGAGGTGGCACCAGTCCATGTCCTCTTGGCTCTGATCGGCCAGGCCGACGGGGTCGTATTGCCGGTTCTCCAGAAGGTCGGGGTTTCTCCCGCATCGCTCAAGGCCAACCTCGACGAGGAACTTGTTGCCCTCCCGAGCGCCTACGGCAACAGCTCGGACCCTCAGCTCGGCCGCGAGCTACGCGATGCATTCGAGCGTGCCGACCGCATTCGCGGCGACCTCACCGACGACTACCTCTCCACCGAACACCTCTTGTTGGCGCTCGCCGACCGGGTCGGTGCGGACTACGACACATTGCTGAGCGCACTGGCCGAGGTGCGAGGCAGTCATCGAGTGACCTCCCAGGACCCTGAAGAGTCCTATCAAGCATTGGAACGATTCGGCCGCGACCTCACCGACGAGGCCCGCGACGGAAACCTCGATCCCGTCATCGGCAGAGACGACGAGATCCGACGGACGATCCAAGTCCTGTCCCGGCGAACGAAGAACAACCCCGTCCTGATCGGCGAGCCTGGTGTCGGCAAGACGGCCATCGTCGAAGGTCTGGCTCGGAGGATCGTCGAAGGTGACGTGCCCGAAGGTCTCAAGAACAAGCGGGTAATCGCTCTGGACCTGGGTTCGATGGTCGCCGGTGCCAAGTACCGGGGTGAGTTCGAAGAGCGCCTGAAGGCGGTGCTCAAGGAGATCACCGACGCCGGAGGCGACGTCATCACGTTCATCGACGAGATGCACACCGTCGTCGGTGCCGGCGCCGCCGAAGGTGCCATGGATGCGGGGAACATGCTCAAGCCGCTCCTTGCTCGCGGAGAACTACGCCTCATCGGAGCGACAACCCTCGACGAGTTTCGCAAGCACGTCGAGAAGGACCCTGCTCTCGAACGTCGGTTCCAGCAGGTATTCGTGTCAGAGCCGTCTGTCGAGGATTCGATAGCGATCCTGCGAGGTCTCAAAGAGAGGTATGAGGTCCATCACGGTGTCCGCATCCAGGATGCGGCTCTGGTCGCGGCTGGAGTTTTGTCCGACAGGTACCTCACAGGGCGTTTCCTCCCCGACAAGGCCATCGACCTCGTAGACGAAGCCGCTTCCATGTTGCGGATCGAGATCGATTCGATGCCGACCGAGATAGATCAGGTCGACCGCCGGATCCGTCAGTTCGAGATTGAGCGAGTTGCGCTCGAGAAGGAGACCGACGTCGCTTCGCAAGAGAGGCTCGAGATCCTCGACGAGGAGCTGGCGAACATGCGCGAGCAGCTCGCCGGCATGCAGGCCCACTGGCAATCCGAGAAGGAAGCCATCTCCGATATCCGCATCCTGAAGGAGACAACTGAGCACGTCAGGGGCCAGATCGAGACCCTGGAGCGCGATGGCGATCTGGCCGGTGCAGCCGAGCTGCAGTACGGCCAGCTCCCCGAGCTCGAGCGTCAGATCGGTGATGCCGACCGACACCTCGCCGAGCTTCAGGCCGATAGGAAGATGCTCAAGGAAGAGGTCGACGAGGAAGACATCGCGGAGGTGGTGAGCCGCTGGACGGGTGTTCCCGTCAGCCGGCTCATGGAAGGCGAAGTCGAGAAGCTCGTGCGTCTCGAAGACGTCTTGCATCAACGAGTCGTCGGCCAAGATGCTGCGGTGTCGGTTGTCGCGAATGCGATACGACGGAGTCGTGCAGGCTTGTCGGACCCCCACCGCCCAATCGGGTCGTTCCTGTTCATCGGGCCCACCGGCGTCGGCAAGACCGAACTGGCGAGGTCGTTGGCAGACTTCCTCTTCGACGACGAGCGGGCCATGGTCCGCATCGACATGTCCGAGTACATGGAGAAACACTCGGTGAGCCGCCTCATCGGGGCACCCCCCGGGTACGTGGGTTACGACGAGGGTGGTCAGCTCACCGAAGCGGTTCGTCGGCGCCCGTACGCGGTTGTCCTTTTGGACGAGGTCGAGAAGGCCCACTCCGACGTCTTCAACGTGTTGTTGCAGCTGCTCGACGATGGACGGCTCACCGATGGCCAAGGCCGGACGGTCGACTTCACCAACGTGGTTCTGATCATGACCTCGAACCTGGTGGGTGAACCGGCCGACTACTTCCGGCCGGAGTTCATCAACCGGATCGATGACATAGTTCGATTCGAGCCACTCGACTTTTCGGCGCTGGCCGAGATCGTGGATATCCAGTTGGAGCACCTGCGCAGCCGCCTGGCAGACCGGCGCATCACCCTGAAGATCGACGACGCGGCTCGCTCGGCCCTAACGGAACGTGGCTACGATCCGGCATTCGGTGCTCGGCCACTGAAGAGGGTGATCCAACGCGACCTGGGGAACCAGCTGGCGCTCGAGTTGTTGGAGGGGCGGTTCAACGACGGCGACGACGTCTATGTCACCGTCTCCGAAGAGGGCGAGTTCCGTTTCGCCTAGCTGAGAGCGCCTCAGCTTCTCGAAGGTGACCATCCACCAGAGCAGTTCCGGTGTCGGCAATAGTGACCCCGGTCAGCACGCCCACCGGGCAGCTGAAATCGCAACCGGGAGCTGCCACCGCGACCAAAACGGGGGTGCAGAGTGGTGCCAGCCGGCCCAACTGCACCCCCGTTCCCGCGTACGGCGACCTGCGCGTACGAACCTCACATATGTGACAGGATTCCCATGTGGAATCGATCGACCTGAACGCCTTCTCCTGCCCGCGTTGTGGCGAAATGGTGAGCGAGGAGTTCTACGGCCCTTGCGACAGTTGCCGGGGCAGGCTCCGCGAGCAGTTCGAATCCGAGGGTAAGTCGGTCGAGACAACGGCCTACGAGCCCAAGATGAATGTCACGCCGAATGCGGTCGCATCGAAGGAATGACCGAGAACGCCAGGTCGTCGAGCGGTGACCGGTTCACGATCCTGGCAGGAACCACTATGTTTGGCAGCAGCGTCCACATCAGGGGTCGTCCATGACAGAAGCGCGGAGTGAGCACCGCATAGTCGTCGGCGTTGAGGGCTCCGGCGGAGCCAAGGCTGCGTTGCGTTGGGCGATAGCCGAGGCGCGACACCGCCAGGCGAGCGTCGAGGTCGTCACTGCTTATTCGAACACCTACGTCCCGGCTTCCCCCGACTTCAACTACGTGCCGCTCGACCCTCACGACCTGGAGTCCGAGGTCGAGAAGATGCAGGGTTATGTGATCGACGAGGTCCTGGCCGATTTGGGTGCGTGCGAGGTCGAGATCGTCCGGGTGATCAAGCGTGGGAGAGCTGCCGACATCTTGATCGAAGCGGCCCAAGGGGCTGACATGCTGGTCGTCGGGTCGCGCGGTCGAGGCGGGTTCCGAGGCTTACTCCTCGGATCAGTGTCACAGCGAATCGCGCATCATGGGGATTGTCCGGTTGTCATCGTGAGGCCCGACCTAGACGTGGATTGACCCCATGTGGCGGTCCGTGCCCCTCAGAGTGATGCGCGGGTGCGCGTCTGGGTGACCAAGAGGACACCGGCGAGCACAAGTGACGCCGCCGCTATAGCGGTGAGATCGCCGCTCGTGCCGGTTTCGGGCAGGGAATCAGGCGGTTCTGGATCAGGGTCCGGCGGCGGCTGGGTCACCGTGATGATGGCAACGGCGCGTTCGGTCTGATCGGAGTCGGTCGCCGCAATGGCCAGCCCCGTGGGTGCCACCACAACGGTCAGGACAGTCTCGAACGATCCACCGCGGGGGTTGACAGTTGTCAGCTGGTCGGTGACGCACAAACTTGGATCGACGTCTTCTGGGAGTCCGGACGCTGGGGCGTCGCACGGAAGAATGAGGATTGCGGCGTCGGTGGTCCATCCTGAGCCGACCACCGTCACATCGACCGTGCCTGGTTCTGCGACTGACGTTGGTGTGATGACGATGGCGGGATCGTCCTGAGCCGCAACGGCGCCGCCGAGCCATACGGTGATCGCGAATACTCCACACACCGCGAACGCGACCAGCATTGCTGCGGTTCGCAGCAGGGTGGGGGCCATGGGAACCCCCGGGAACAAGCGTGGCTGACGCCGTGTCACCGCGTCGAAGATAGTGCCACTGTCGAGATGGTCAACTCGTTGGGCTGCAGTCCAGCTTGTAGCTTCAGCGCCAGGCCCAGACCGGCTCTTCCACACCTCCCAATCTGACGCAACGCCCGTGCATGGCCACCTCTCGAAACTGGTAGAGGATCGCCCCTGTGGGCGCATGGATCAGCCGGTTGTGGATCGGGAGCTGAAGAACCGGACGGTCACTCTCATCGATGTCTACCCAACGGGGTGAGTCGGGCCGGTCGAGCTCGGCAAGTTCGACGACATAGGCCTCATCGACCTCGGCCGGTTCGGGCCGCAGCGCAGCCCCGTTATCGATCCAGAACACGACTGGCGTGATCACGTAACCCGACCGAGTCTCATAGTCGTCCAACAGCCCGACGATCTCGTTCGGGCCGGCAGCCAGCCCGACTTCTTCGGCCAGTTCACGTTCTGCGGCGCCTTCGGCGGTCTCGCCAGGGTCGAGCCGTCCACCGGGCAATGCGTATTGATACGAGTGAGCACGCATCCCGCGGCTGCGACGGGTCAGGACGAAGCCGGCGCCCTGGTCGCCCTCCATCACAACAACGGCGACCGCTGCCCGAGACAGCTCTGTGTTGTTTATGGCCACTCGGTCATGGGCAGAGAGGTGTCGACCCAAACGGTCACGGAGCTCCGGCCGGAAGTGATGAGTTCGCACTCAGCGCGCCTGCCACACAGGGTCGCGTTTCTCAACGAAGGCGAGCGGTCCTTCTTTGTGATCTTCACTTTCCAGAACTGGGCGGGCGACGTTTCGGGCGACGTTGATGCCTTCCTCGTCGTCCACCTGCGAACCGGCATTGACTGCAGTTCGTGTAGCTCTCACCGCTAGCGGGGCGTTGGCGTTGATCCGGTCGGCGAGTTCGTGGGCTCGGTCGAGAGCCTCGCCCGATTCGCAGAGGATGTTGACGAGACCGAACTGGTGGGCGCGCTCGGCTGAAATGTTGTCGCCGGTGAGGGCGACCTCCATCGCGATGTTCGGCGGGATCTTCTTGGGGAGCCTCGCTGTCCCACCTGCGCTGGCGACGAGGCTTCGTTTCACCTCTGGTAGGCCAAAGGCGGCCTCCCGGGACGCGACGACGAGATCACACGCAAGAACGATCTCGCACCCGCCGGCGACGGCTACTCCCTCGACAGCCGCGATGATGGGTTTCGAGCGATCGAGGGTGACAAACCCGGCGAATCCGCCACGGGACGTGGCCAGTCGAGCGTTGCCCGACGCCACTGCCTTCAGATCCGCTCCGGCGCTGAATACGGGCCCATTGCCGGCCAACACGCCGACCCATACCTCGTCGTCGTTCTCGAGCCGGTCGACCGCGGCCTCGAGGCCTTGGGCGAGTTCGGCGCTAACGGCGTTGCGGGCTTCGGGACGGTTCAGCGTGATGGTGGCGACCCGTCCGTTGGTTTCGTACTCGACGATCATGTTGGCGAAGGGTAGCCGCGCTCATGTGGGTCGCTTCAGGGCGGAGCGAGCTTGGTGGACCCGCGGTCGGGCGTCGCAACCCTCCATGTGGTCGTTGACGAGCCCCATCGCCTGCATGAACGCGTAGGCGGTTGTTGGTCCCACCCACGTCCAACCGCGCCGCTTGAGGTCCTTGCTCAACGCGACCGATGTCGGTGTCGTGCTGGGAATCGGCCACTCGTCGTCAGGCCCGCCGTCTCGGTCGATTTCCTCGGGTTCGAAGGACCAGAAGTAGGCGGCCAGAGATCCGTACTCGCCGGCAAGGTCGAGGGCCTGGCGAGCGTTGTTGATCGTCGACTCGATCTTGCCGCGGTGGCGCACGATGCCGGCGTCGTTCAGCAGCCGATCGACATCGTCGGCGCCGAACGCCGCCACGGTCTCGGGGTCGAAGCCCTCGAACGCGTTCCGAAAGTTCTCGCGTTTTCGCAGGATCGTGATCCACGCCAACCCTGACTGGAAACCCTCCAGGCAGATCTTCTCGAACAACCGGGAGTCATCAACGACGGGCATGCCCCATTCATGGTCGTGGTAATTGCGATAGAGCTCATCCTCGCCAGACCACCAGCACCGAGTCTCGTCGCCGTCGCGGAACAGCCATTTCTCTGCTGCCATGCGGGCAAGTTAGTGGGCCGGCACGCGCTTCGCCGAGCGAGTCGATCACACAACCAGACGGGACCGGATGGTCTCAGCGCTGGCTTCGTCGACGCCCAACGCCTCTTCCAGATAGGTCTGGCGAGACTCCCATCGTTGGTCGATGGCTTCGAGCGCCGCATCGAGATTTGCCTCTTCCACCTGCATCAATGGCGTGATGACCGTTGCGTCAAGTCCTCGTTGCGCATAATGCTCCAACCGCAAGGAGACGAAATCTTGCCTGTTGGACTCCATGTAGTGGGCTATGAGCTGTGAGTCGGGTACTCCTACCACCATCCCAACGAGGGTCGCCGCCCACCCAGTCCGGTCCTTGCCTGCCGAACAGTGGAACAGCAGCGGCCGAGTGTCGCCGTTGGCCACTAGCCGAAGGAAGTCACCGTAGACCGCCTGTTTGGACGGATCCGTCGCCTGCGAAACGGCACCCTGGATGGCCATGTCGCGTGCTCTGCCACCCCCGTAGGTTTCGTCCAGCAGGTCTTGGTCGGCTTCGATGAGGATTCGCCGAAGGTCCGAGACCCATCCGTCTTCGTCCACAACTGGCATCGGTATTGGGGAGGCACCCGGGATGACCGGATCGGCGCCACCATCACCCTGCATGTCGATCTCGACACGAAAGTCGACAATGCCACCCAAGCCGAGCGAGGCCAGTCGTTCGAGATCGGCCGCGCTTGCACCGCTCAAGTGCCCACTCCGGTAGAGCCGATTGGCGGCTATGACACCGTCTGCAGCTGGCAGGCCGCCCATGTCTCTGAAGTTCAGGATTTCGTCGAATGCGGGTAGGTCGGACACGGCTCCTCTACTTAGCACCTGGCGATGTTGGGGTCCTCATCCCGCGTCGTCCCGTGAATAGTCTGAGTTGGGTCGTGGCCGCTATCGAGGAGCCGATCGATGAACCTGAGGTCCGAAACAATCGCGATCATCAAACAGAAGGGTCTCCGGAGACTGCCCGAGCCGGTCAAGTTGGCCTCTGGGGCGATGAGTCAGGACTTTGTCGACGGAAAGCTGGCGGTCGCACACTACGACGATCTCGAAACAGCGAGCCGGGCGATAGTCGACGAGCTCCGTTTGGCCGGCGTGGAATTCGACGCAGTTGGTGGGCCGACGCTCGGCGCCGACGCGTTGACGATCGGTATTGCCGGTGTCGTGCGATGCCGTTGGTTCTTCGTGCGAAAGGAACCCAAGGGACGTGGCACCAACCAGTTGATCGAGGGGAGCCGCCTGGGGGTCGGCGACCGCGTCGTTGTCGTCGAGGATGCGATAACCACCGGTGGGTCGTTATTGAAAGCTGTCGACGCCGTCGAGGCCGAAGGAGCAACGTGTGTAGCTGTGGTGACACTCGTTGACCGTGGTGATAGTGCTCGCCCGAAGATCGAAGCCCGCGGCATGGCCTATTTCCCGATGGCGACCTACGAAGACCTCGGCATCGACCCCGTCGTGCCGGTTTAGTCCCGCAATCGCAGCTTCGCCCCTTCGGGCCTCTGGCTGCTACGCGGCTGCACCGGAGGCGGCTTGCCGCTCCTCGTCCCTCGTCGCTGGGTTGTGGGGGGCGAACCGGGGGTTGATTGTGGCGCGTTCTTGTCCACCCAGCGTTCTGCCAGCGTGAAGTGAGCGCGGGTGCGCGCTTTACGCTGGCAGAAGGGTCGGGCAGACCTCGCGGCAGCATTGCCACTACGCGATTCGGCGACAACCCAGCTCCGAGGGACGAGCGACCAGTGGGCACCGGGCAACCCTGCGGGTTGCATGGCGCAGCCGCAGCTTGCCTGCGGTTCAAAACTGCCTGCGGTTCAAAACCGCCTGCGGTTTGACAGAGTTTGGAATTGGGCGCGTCCGGGCGTATCGTTAGCACTCGCATCGTGAGAGTGCCAACGGCCATTCGCGGTGCCAGTCCCACCACTCAACGTCTGAGGAGACGCGCAGAAATGAACCTGCAGCCCCGCGAGGACCGGATTGTCATCCGGCCGAGTGAATCCGAGGCAACCACGGCCAGCGGCCTGGTGATCCCTGATACTGCGAAAGAGAAGCCACAGCAAGGCGAGGTGCTCGCCGTTGGTCCTGGAAAGCGATCCGACCATACCGGAGAGCTGATTCCTGTCGATGTCGCTGTTGGCAACACTGTCGTTTACGCCAAGTACGGCGGCACCGAGATCACCAGCGACGGCGAGGATCTTCTGATCTTGTCGGCCCGCGATGTGCTGGCGATCGTCGAATAGGACCTGACGCATGACAAAAATGCTCAAATTCGATGAAGATGCGCGCCGCAAGCTCGAGGCGGGTGTCAACCACCTAGCCGACGCCGTAAAGGTCACGCTTGGTCCCAAAGGCCGAAACGTCGTTCTCGACAAGAAGTTCGGCGCTCCGACGATCACCAACGATGGTGTGTCCATCGCCCGTGAGGTCGAACTCGAAGATCCGTTCGAGAATATGGGCGCTCAGCTGGTCAAAGAGGTTGCGACCAAGACCAACGACGTTGCCGGCGACGGCACCACCACTGCAACCGTTCTGGCTCAGGCCATGGTCCGCGAAGGACTCCGCAACGTTGCCGCCGGCGCCAACCCAATGGGTCTCAAGCGTGGCATTCAACAAGCTGTAGACGCTGCGGTCGGCTCCATCCAGAAGCAGGCCGTGCAGGTCGCTTCCGACGTGAAGCAGATCGCAAACGTCGCCTCGATTTCTGCCGCTGACGAGACCGTTGGAAAGATCATCGCCGACGCCATCGACAAGGTCGGCAAGGACGGCGTCGTCACGGTTGAAGAGTCCAACACGTTCGGCATGGACCTCGAATTTACCGAGGGTATGCAGTTCGACAAGGGCTTCTTGTCCCCATACTTCGTCACTGACGCAGAGCGTCAGGAAGCGATCCTCGACGACCCATACATTCTCTTCAACCAGGGCAAGATCAGCTCCGTGCAGGACATGTTGCCGGTTCTCGAGAAGGTCATGCAGTCGGGCAAGCCACTGCTGATCATTGCCGAGGACGTCGAAGGCGAGGCGCTTGCCACGCTGGTCGTCAACAAGATCCGCGGCACGTTCAACTCAGTTGCCGTCAAGGCTCCCGGGTTCGGCGAACGTCGCAAGGCAATGCTCCAGGACATGGCGATCCTCACCGGCGGTCAGGTCATCGCCGAAGAGGTTGGTCTGAAGCTGGACGGCGTGACCCTCGACCTCATGGGTACCGCTCGCAAGGTCATCGTCACCAAGGACAACACCACCATCATCGAAGGCGCCGGAACACGCGCCGACGTCGATGGACGAGTTGCCCAGATTCGTGCCGAGATCGAGAACACCGACTCTGACTGGGACAGTGAAAAGCTCCAGGAGCGGCTCGCCAAGCTGGCCGGCGGCGTTGCCGTCGTTCAGGTAGGTGCCGCCACTGAAGTCGAGCTCAAGGAAAAGAAGCACCGCATCGAAGATGCGCTTTCGGCCACTAGGGCTGCTATCGAGGAAGGCGTGGTCGCCGGCGGCGGAACCGCCTTGCTGCGGGCTCGAGGTGCCGTCGACAAGGTCGCCAAGTCGCTCGAAGGCGACGAAGCGACTGGCGCCAAGATGGTCTCCAAATCACTGTCTGCACCAGCTCGGTTGATCGCCGAGAATGCGGGCTACGAAGGCTCCATCATCGTCCGAGAGATCGAGAACGAGAAGGGCTCGATCGGCTTCAACGCTGCCAAGGGCAAGAACGAGGACCTCATCAACTCCGGTGTCATCGACCCGGCGAAGGTGACTCGTGCGGCTCTGCAGAACGCAGCGTCTATCGCGGCCCTCCTGCTCACCACCGAGGCGCTTGTCGCCGACAAGCCCGAAGAGGCGCCTCCGGCGATGCCGGCGGGCGACCCGATGGGCGGCATGGGTGGTATGGGCGGCATGATGTAAGACGTCTTCGACGTCGTCATCCGGTCTCCGGATCTGACAGTGCCGGGCCTTCGGGTCCGGCACTGTCGCGTCCAGATACCCTCGAACCATGGACGATCGACCACCGCCAAACCCTACGAAGTTGCTCGAGTACTGGATGGAATGGGAGCGCGGCGAGACACCCCCTGGCCGCACTATGAGCAACATGAAGACCGGAGGACTCCGAGAGATCCTGGAGTCGATGGTCGAGGTCGACTGAACCGGCCATGACCAGCCGTGGCGGGCCCCAGATCATCCCGCGACCCGAGGAATGGCGTGCGGGTGCGCCGGCCCCTTGGAGCGACGCTGCCCTCGCGTCGGTGTCGCTGTCGCTGGTTCGCGGGGCTCTAGCCGACCGGGGCCCCGGGCTCACTCATCGCGGCGGTCTCGACTCGGAGACACCAAGGTCTGCGGTCTTGGTGCCTCTCTACGAGATCGGTGGCCAGGCCAGCGTGATCTTGACCCGCCGGTCACCCAACTTGAGGTCACACACCCATCAGGTCTCGTTCCCAGGTGGTCGTGTGGATCCCACCGATGTAGATCCATGGGCAACCGCGGTGCGTGAGGCCGACGAGGAGATAGCGCTCGATCCGCGGTTGCCGACCAAGATCGGCGAGCTCGATTCATTCGTGGCCGGCGGCAGCCAAACCTTCGTCACCCCGTTGGTAGCCGAG
>JBPCTU010000321.1:0-4044 GCA_051011515.1 Acidimicrobiales bacterium | reverse complement strand
ACCCTGCGGGTTGCATGGCGCAGCCGTAGGCCGACAAGTGTCGGCCTACGGGACGATAGGGACAACGCGGCAGTGCGGCCGGTACTATCTCGGACGTGGCACTAGATCAGCGTTTGCTCGAGATTTTGGCTTGTCCCGAAGACAAGGGGCCCCTGCTCTATTTTCAGGACGAAGGGGTGCTCTACAACCCCAGGCTCAAGCGCATCTACCGCATCGTCGACGACATCCCTGTCATGTTGATCGACGAATCCGAGGGTGCCGACGAAGCTGAAGATGCCCGCCTGACCGCAAAGGCCGAGTCCGAGGGCATCTCGCTCACCTTCTGATAGGCGCGTTCTTCGAGCTGGCACTGGACGGGTCCACTAGTTCAGACACACGACCCGGTGGGCTGCAGCTAGTGGCCTCAACATCGGTCTGAGCGTGCCGATTACAACGTCATGGCGATCAGCACGGCGACTCATCTCGGTTTGGTGCCCCAGCGACGACTGGGCGCATTGTTGGCCGACCGTCGAGAAACGTACGGCTACAGCGTCGGCGACATGGTTCGCAAGTCGGCTGGCCGGTTCTCACTATCCGACCTGGAGGCGATCGAGGAAGGCATAGTCGATCTCGACGACTCCGCCATCGAGGCGTTGAGCTTGCTTTATGAGTTCAACTCCGCTCCGCCGGCCCGTCAGCGTTCACGCCTCATAGTGGCCGACGACGAGGACGTCCCGTCCTCGATGGGTCCCGACGCCTACACCGATGACGTGGTCCTGGCCGTACTCCAGCGCTACGTGGCATTGCTCTACCTGCTCCGCAGCGAGGCTGTCGGAGTTCAGTTGGCTCTGCGTGGCGACGATATGGCCATGCTCGCTCAGGCGTTTAACAAGACCGACAGCGATGTTGAAGTCGAACTCGAGCGCATCATGTCCGAGGACAACGAGGTTGTCGGTGAGTTCGCCGAGCGCATGCGCCGTCGTCTGGTCGTTCCAGCCGCAGGACTCCTCGTAGGGCCAACGCCCGCGGGCATGCTCGTTCTGGTGAAGTGACGGTCGATACATCGCTGGTGCCTCCCGAACGTTTGGGGGCGCTATTGACAGCCGAGCGCACGCGTCAGGGTCTCACCGTCGACGAGATCCGAGCGGCTTCGGAGCTGGGGTTCTCGAACGAGGACCTCCGCGACATCGAGCAGGGTCAACTCGCTCTGTCGGATTCTCAGGTCCAGAGACTGCTCGCTGCGTACAACGCTGCTAGCGGCTCCCTGGTGCCCGAGCGGTCAACCCTGATCGTGGATGCCGACCGTCGCGCGCTCATGGCCGGCTCGCGGACCAAGGTTTTGCCCGAGAACCCATCGGTCGATGATGTGCTGGGGCGATACCTCTCGCTGTTGTATCTGATGAGGGACCTGCGCCCGGGGAGCAGATTGGCCCTGCGCGACAACGACCTCGCGGTTCTCAGCGGCGCGTTGGAGCACAACATCGCCGAAGTGGAGCAGCGGCTGTTCGAGTTGATGCTGCCGGGCGAGGCACTGCGGTGGTACGAACGTCTGAGCCACCGTCTAGTCGTTCCCGCAGCTGGCATAGCCGTGGGCTTCACAGGCGTCGGGACTTTGATCCTGGTGCAATTCCCCGACGGCGCTCGACCCGCATTGGGCGAGACAGAGCGTGCTGAGCAAGCAGCGGTGCCGACCACACTGCCGGGCGAGCTGCTGGTAGGCCCCGCGCTCGGCGAGCGCGGTGACGCGGAGTTGGCTCCGACCAGAACGGTCGAACGTCTGACAACCGCCAGTGGTGATGTTGCGGTCGTCGGTTCTGCGGCGCTGTCGCTGATTCCGTTCGATCTCGCGCAAGACCTACCTGGCTGGTCGATCAAGTACACGGGGCCGCGCGATGGGTTTCGTGGCAATACCAACACGATTACGCGCACCATCACGGTCTACGTGTCTCCGGATGACACGGCCGAAGAGGTCGCCCACGTGGTCGCCCACGAGCTGGGGCACGCCATCGACGTGATGTACCTCGACGATGATCAGCGCCAGGAGTGGATGGCGATGAGGGTGATCGATGCTGGTTGGTGGCCGAACAGCGGCCGGGCCGATTTTCACGTTGGTGCCGGTGACTTCGCTGAGGCAGTAGCGGCAGTCCTCATCGACTCACCCAGCTATTCCGACCACGGCTCGTTCAACGACGCCGAGCAAGAGTTCGTGGTCTCGGTGCTCGCGTCGCTGAAGAGCTGAGGGACTCACGCGACCCGGCGGGTGCGGCCAGTACACTCCGGGACCTGTAGGGCTGACTCGCTAGGTGTCAGAAGACCCCAGCCCTCCGCATGCACGAGCTATTCATCGGAGGTAGTCAGCTGTGAATGACGACGACTTCAAGGTCGCGGACCTTGACGCTGCAGGGTTTGGTCGCAAGGAGATCACCCTTGCAGAAACTGAGATGCCGGGGCTAATGGCCCTGCGGGCCGAGTACGGCGACGATCAACCCTTGGCGGGTGCCCGTATAGCCGGATCGTTGCACATGACGGTGCAGACGGCGGTGTTGATCGAGACGTTGAAGGCCCTGGGCGCTGATGTCAGGTGGGTGAGCTGCAACATCTTCTCTACCCAGGATCACGCAGCCGCTGCGGTGGCCGTGGGCCCCGAGGGGACTGCCGAACGTCCGGCGGGGACACCGGTGTTCGCCTGGAAGGGCGAGACGCTCGAGGAGTACTGGTGGGCCACCGAGCAGCTCTTCCACTGGCCTGACGGCGGCGGCCCGAATCTGATTCTCGACGACGGCGGCGACGCGACGATGATGGTCCACAAGGGCCTCGAGTTCGCCCGTGCCGGCGAGGTTCCCGTGGCGGACGAGGATGACCCCGAAGAGTGGGGCGTCTTCCTCGATCGACTACGTGACATTCAGGACAACGGTCGGCTCGATTGGGCGGCAATCGGCGAGGGAATCGTTGGGGTCTCCGAGGAGACCACAACCGGAGTTCATCGCCTGTACCAGATGCTGGAGGCGGGTCAGCTGTTGTTCCCGGTCATCAATGTCAATGACAGCGTCACCAAGTCCAAGTTCGACAACCTCTACGGGTGTCGTCATTCGTTGATCGATGGCATCAACCGCGGGACCGACGTGATGATCGGCGGCAAGACGGCTCTGGTGCTCGGTTATGGCGACGTCGGCAAGGGGTGTGCCGCTTCGCTACGTGGTCAGGGCGCTCGGGTGATGGTCACCGAGGTGGATCCGATCTGCGCACTTCAGGCGGCGATGGAGGGTTACCAGGTTGTTCGCCTGGAAGATGTGATGTCGACAGCGGACATCTTCATCACGGCGACCGGTAACAAGGATCTCATCACCGCGGAGCACATGGCTCGGATGAAACATCAGGCGATCGTGGGCAACATCGGTCATTTCGACAACGAGATCGACATGGCGGGTTTGGCCCGGATGTCCGATGTGCAACGGGTCCACATCAAACCTCAGGTCGACGAATTCGTGTTTCCCGACGGCCACTCGGTGCTCGTGTTGTCCGAGGGCAGGCTTCTGAATCTGGGGAACGCGACCGGGCATCCGAGTTTCGTGATGAGCTGCAGTTTCTCGAACCAGGTTCTGGCGCAGATGGAACTGCATGCGAATGCGGCGTCGATGGAGTTGGGTGTGACGGTTCTGCCCAAGGATCTGGACGAGAAGGTTGCTCGGTTGCATCTGGATGCGCTGGGTGTGCGGCTGACCGAGATGAGCGATCAACAAGCGGACTATCTCGGCGTGCCGAAAGACGGCCCCTTCAAGTCCGAGCACTACCGCTACTAAAGCCCCCGTCGACCTGCGAATTCGTTCTGCCAGCGTAAAGCGCGCACCCGCGCACACTTCACGCTGGCAGAACGCGTTCAGAGGCTGCGTGACACTGGCCTAGACCCGATTCGGGGGCACCCCAGCTCCGAGGGACGAGCGACGGTAGGGCGCCGGGCAACCCTGTGGGTTGCATGGCGCAGCCGTAGTCGCACAAGCGTGGGACTGCGGAACAAGCTAGGAGCGAGGGACGAGCGACGGTAGGGCGCCGGGCAACCCTGTGGGT
>JBPCTU010000320.1:0-3464 GCA_051011515.1 Acidimicrobiales bacterium | reverse complement strand
CGTCGCGCGGCCAAATGGGCCGGCGCTCGGCTCCGACTCGACGAGCGGCGCAGCGACCCCGGAGGACCAACATGACCGATCTTGATGAGGGCTCGCCTGGCGACGAGTTCATGCCGACCCAAGAGGGCATCGAGATCAACCTGCCCGACGACAGCGCCGAGGACGTCGCGACCGAGCGTTTGAACCGCCAGCAACGGTTGGCCGCTGGTCTGCGCACGCTGGGTCGACTTCGCCTGGCCGAAGGGGTGGCCGGGCATGTCACTGTTCGCGACCCCGAGCTCACCGACCACTTCTGGGTGAACCCGTTCGGGATGAGCTTCAAGCTGATCAAGGTGTCCGATCTGATCCTGGTGAACGACGAAGGCACCGTTGTCGAAGGCGACAAGCCGGTGAACGCCGCCGCCTTCGCGATTCACTCCCAGATCCACGCCGCTCGGCCGGACGTGATCGCCGCGGCACATTGCCACTCGATGTATGGCAAGACGTTTTCGACCCTTGGTCGCCCGCTCAAGATGATCAGCCAGGACGCCACGATGTTCTACAACGATGTCGCCATGTGCAACGTCGGGAGCGGCGCTGTGGTGCTCGATGCCAAGGTCGGTCGAGCCATGGCCGAAGCCTTGGGTCAGAAGAAGGCGCTCATCCATCAGAATCACGGCCTGATCACGTGTGGGCAGAGTGTTGATTCTGCAATCTGGTGGTTCGTCGCGCTGGAGCGCAGTTGCCAGAGCCAGCTTCTCGCCGAGGCGGCAGGCGACCCCATTGAAATCGCCGACGAGTTGTGTGTGTCGGGTTATGAGACTCAGGGTCACGAACTCGCGGGATGGTTCCAGTTCCAGCCGTGGTGGGACGAGCTCGTCCACGAGGAGCCCGAATTTCTCGACTGACAGTCGCCGTCGGCGACGTTTGACCCTCGAACCGGGCCTGAGGCGCAGGTGCCTCCGCCGTCAGGGGCTGGTCAGACTGCCGGCTCGAAGTCGGCGCCGAAATGCTCGGTGAGTTTCGCGTCGGCTTGTTCGCCGAACAGCATCTCCGCCACCTCAGCCAGACCATCGGATCGCCGGATCTCGGAGTCAGGGATGACGAGGGAGATCTTGCTACGCCGTCTCAGGAAGTCGTCGAGTTTGGTGACCATCTCGTTGGCAGCAGTGTGACGCAGCTCGACACGTAGATAGTCGGCGGCACCCATGATGTCCTGGCCCATCGTTGGGTCCTCACGAATCTGGTCGAGCATCTCGAATGCCCGACGCCCATAGCGTCGCCACAAACGGTCCGACAACGGTTCGATATCGGGTTTGTCGCGAAGTGAATCGAGCTTCATCCCGCGGGCCTGACGATAGAAGTCGCGGCGGGATTCTCGGCCGGGTTCCCCGTACCAGCGGCCGTCGTCGCGCGAGAGTGTGACCCCCAGACCGGCTACGGCTGCAGCAACCTCTTCGCCCACGTTGATGCAGTCGGTCAGCTTGCCGCCAAAGATGCTGACGACGCCCGCGTGTTCGTCGACCTCGACCTCGTGTTTGCGAGACAGCGACGTCCAGTCGACGTCGAGTTGATCGCCCTGATCGGTGCTCACGACCAGGGGCCTTACCCCGCACCGCTCCGAGATTATGTCGTCGAGCCCGAGCGGTGTCTGGAGATCGAGCCGGGCATTGATCTGTTCGAGGAGGAACGAGCGATCGGCGGCCGTGACTCCCTCGTGTGGGTTGTCGACTCGGGTGTCAGTGGTGCCGATCACCGATCGCCGGCCCATGGGAATCACGTAGAACAGGCGGCGCGTGTCGTCGAAGAAGGCCAGGACCCGTTCATTGGGTGTCAGCTGATCGACGACGAGGTGGATGCCTTTGGAGTAGACGATTCGATGATTGGTGCGCAGGGACCACTGCTCGTTGAGCGCGTCGACAAACGGGCCCGCTGCATTGATGATGATGCGAGCTGACAGTTTGAGAGGTGCACCGGCTTCGACATCGACAAGTTCGATGTTCCAGCGGCCCTGGTGGCGCTCCGCGTCGACCACTTCGACGTAGTTGGCGGCGACTGCCCCGACGTCCATCGCGGATCGGACGAAACTGAAAACGAACCGAGCGTCGTTGTCCTTGAGGTAGGCGTCGGCGTACTCGACGCCACCGCGGACCGAGGATGTGTTGATCACCGGTTCGAGGCGCTCGATGCTTTCGGTCGACAACGGCCGAGGCGCATTGGTCTTGAAGTTGCCGATCCCCCAGTACGCGAAAGAACCCGCTGCAGCCAGCCACGGAGGGAAAGGCGCCGTTGTACCCAGCGCAGCGAGAAAACCGATCTCGGCCACGTTCGACGGATAGGCCTTCATCAGCTGGTTCCGGCTCATGCACAGCTTGCGTACGAGCGGTAGCTCGTAGTTCTCGAGGTATTTGAACCCGCCCCACACCAGGTTGGACGACTCCTGGCTGGTGAATCCGGCGAAGTCGCCCCGGTCGACCAGAGCAACCGAGGCCCCGCGTGCTGCCAGAGACGCGGCGCTGACCGCACCGTTGATGCCACCACCGATGATGAGCACGTCGAACTCGCCCGAGTCGAGGCGATCGAGATTCGCCGAGCGCAGCGTCACCTGTTCGAGGTTAGTGGTGCCGCACCGACCTCAGACCCTGGCTCCGACCCCTGCTGATACTGCTCGTCAGTGAAGACGGTCGTCAGTGGCCCTCAACCGTTCGGCGAGCTCTTTGGCGATTGCCATCGCCAGGCCGGGTGTATCGGACACGATCGCGTCGAAGCGTTGGTGGGGAATGAGCAACACCGAGATGTCGCCTTTCGCGGTGACGGTTGCGGTGGCCGGGCTACGCGTGAGCAACCCGATCTCGCCCACCATCTCTCCGGCGGGAATAGTGGCCACGAGGTTGCCGTCGATGGTGACCTCGGCCTCACCCGTCTCGATGATGAAGGCCTCGTGGTTCACGGCACCTTGTCTCAGGAGAGCCTTGCCGTCGGCCACGTCGATGGTGTCCACCGCCGCGGCCAAGCGGTCGAGTTCCTTCTTGTCACACGCCGCGAACAGCGGTGCCGCGTGAAGCCGATCGACCTTGGGATCCTTGGCCACTATGCCCCCTATGTAGGTGTTGTCCTGTCGGTGATCGTAGAACGTTCGAGCGGAATGTTCGATATGGCACGTGACACGTCCCTGGTTGTTGGGTTTGGGCCGAGCCCGTCACGCGTCCTGAGCTTGGGCCATGGGTACCTGCGGAGGGTAGGTTCGGCTGTCAGAAACAACCTGCAACCGGGGAGTAACCAAGCGATGCCGGGTCTCGAGAGCACCGTCGACATGTTCGATCTGCGAATGTCCGATTCGGCCAAACCCCTGTACGAGGCAGTGAAGACCTTCATCGCCGACGAGGTGGAACCACACACAACCGAGTTCTTCCGCTTGGGGGAGGATCGGGCCGAGCGGTGGGGGTATGGCGAGGGCCAGCTCGAGCTGCTCGACAGCATCAAGG
>JBPCTU010000319.1:0-2727 GCA_051011515.1 Acidimicrobiales bacterium | reverse complement strand
CACTAATGGTCTCCTGGGCTCGTAGATGTGTATAATAGACAGGCTTCGGCCCGCTCTATCCCGCAATCGCAGCTTCGGCCCTGCGGGCCTCGGGCTGCTCTGCGGCTGCGCCGGAGGCGTAGTTCCGGCGCTCGTCCCTCGCTCCTGGGTTATCCTGTTTTGTTCCGCAATCGCAGCTTCGGCCCTGCGGGCCTCGGGCTGCTCTGCGGCTGCGCCGGAGGCGGTGTTACGGCGCTCGTCCCTCGCTCCTGGTTGTCCCCGAATTGGCTGGTGGGGCGTGTGGGTGGGTGTGCCAGAGCGTTCTGCCAGCGTGAAGTGATCGCCGGTGCGCGTTCTACGCTGGCAGGAGCCGCCCGTTGTTCTGCCAGCGTGAAGTGATCGCCGGTGCGCGTTTTACGCTGGCAGGTCGGACGTTTCGGCTGGTCAGGGGAGTGGGCTCTGAGGGGACTATCACCAAGGCCGCTCATGCCGACATACTTGATAGGGCCGGAGGGGCACCCAGTCGAGCGGCGGAAACGACGTGACCACGTCGTTCAGCGACACAGGAAACCCAGGAGAGCAACCATGCCGAGAGCCATCTGGAGTGGATCGATCAGCTTCGGGCTGGTCAACATCCCCGTGAAGCTCTACTCCGCGGTCAGCCGCAAGAACGTCCGCTTCAACATGCTCGACGGAGAGACCGGGACCCGCATCAAGCAGAGGCGAGTCAACCCCGACACCGGCGAAGAAGTCCCCAACGACAAGATCATCAAGGGCTACGAACTCGGCGAAGGCCGCTACGTCACCGTCACCGACGAAGAGCTCGCTTCGCTCGATCCCGTCGCCAGTCGCACCATCGACCTCCAGGAGTTCGTGCTTCAGAGCGAGATCGACCCCGTCTTCTACGACAACGCCTACTACCTCGCCCCAGACCCCGTCGCCAAAAAGGCATACGCCCTATTGGTTCACGCCATGGAAGAGGCCGACCGAGTCGGGGTGGCCAGGTTCGTGATGCGAACCAAGCAGTACCTGGCCGCCATACGGGTGCGACACGGGAAACTCATGATGTCGACGATGGTGTACGACGACGAGGTCAACTCAGCCGAAGACATCGACGGTCTTCACGACCTCGACGAAGTGGAACTCACCGAAGCCGAACTCGAAATGGCCGAACAACTCATCGAGAGCCTCGCTGCCCCGTTCGAGCCAGAGAAGTTCGAGGACACCTACCGGAACCAGGTACTCGATCTCATCGATAGGAAGGCCGCCGGCGAAGAGATCGTGATCTCCGCCGAAGGACCTTCGCCCGAGAAGGTCGTCGACCTGATGGCGGCACTCGAAGCCAGCGTTGCCGCCGCCAAGGAGGCCCGAGGGCGTCATCCAGCTGCCGGAGCCAAGACCAAGAAGCGCGCCACCAAGAAGAAGGCAGCGGCCAAGAAGAGCTCGGCCAAGAAGGCCAGCTGACCCTCGGAGTCCCATTCCAGTGCCGGAGAAGGTTCCAGTCGAGATCGACGGCCGCGCGTTGGCAGTCAGCAATCTGGACAAGGTCATGTACCCGGCCACCGGGTTCACCAAAGCTCAGGTCATCGACTACTACGCGCGCATTGCCCCGGTCATGCTCGCCCACATCACCGGCCGCGGCATCACTCTCCGTCGCTGGCCTGATGGGGTTGACGCAGATTCCTTCTTCGAGAAGCGATGCCCGTCGCATCGGCCCGACTGGCTCCCCACGGTCGACGGCCCGGGAGACCGTGGTGGCAGTATCCAGTACTGCTGCCTCGATGAGCCCGCTGCGCTTGCCTGGACAGCAAATCTCGCGGCGCTCGAGATTCACTCTCCGATGGCACGAGGCGACGATCTCGAGTCCCCGACGATGTTGGTCTTCGATCTAGACCCCGGCGAACCCGCAACGATTGTGGAGTGTTGCCAGGTCGCTCTGAGGATCCGGGAGGTGCTCGAGACACTCGAGCTGCAGGTATTTCCCAAGACGTCGGGTTCCAAGGGCCTCCAGCTGTACCTGCCGCTCAACCACGCCGCCGATGATGAGCCTCACGACCACCACCACTGCTCGGAGTTCGCGTTGGCTGTCGCCCAGCTGCTCGAGAAGCAGACGCCAAAGGCAGTGACTTCGGTGATGAAGCGCAGCCTCCGCAAGAACAAGATCTTCGTGGACTGGTCACAGAACAGCCGCCACAAGACCACCATCGCCCCGTACTCGCTGAGGGCCATGGGTCGGCCGACCGTCTCCACACCAATCTCATGGGACGAGGTGTCCGAAGGCGCCGACAGTGAACCCTTGGTATTTCTGGCTGACGACGTGCTCGGCCGGGTCGAACGCATGGGCGACCTGTTTGCTCCGACCCAAGAACTGGTTCAACGCCTGCCAACACCGTCTGGATGAGCTAGTCGGCTTCGGAGCCGATCTGAGCCCACAGCCGGCTTCAGTTGTGGGTTGGAGACCATACCTGGGCAGAGTTGCGTTCACGGTCGATCTGAGCCGCTGCGTAGGCGTCGATTTCGTCGAGCGTCTCGTGCTCGAGAAGCGCCGCAGCCAGTGCGTCGAGCTTGTCGCGGTTGTCGATCAGCGTCTGCCTTGCTGACTTGTAGCTTTCGTCGACGAGGCGCCGGACCTCGGAGTCGACCAGTTCCATTACCGCAGGTGATGCTTCGCCAAGCCGCCCCAGTGGGGACTCGTGGCCGTGAGGGGGCATGGTTGCCACCAACCCGACAGCCTCTGACATGCCCCAC
>JBPCTU010000318.1:0-5845 GCA_051011515.1 Acidimicrobiales bacterium | reverse complement strand
ACTCCGGGTTGGGTGTACAACCTCGAGGCGGATTCACATGCGGTGGTTGCGTACGGCGACGTGAGCGTTGACGTTGTGGCTGAGCGTGCAGACGACGCTACGGCTGACAAGGTGCTCGAGGCAGGTGCGGCCTTCTACGGCTGGTACAGCAAGTACTGAGAGCGCGCCGACCACCGAGAGATCCGCGTATTTGTCCTCAAACCTGTCGACTGAGTCGTTCTGCCAGCGTTAATCGCGCACATACGGACACTTCACGCTGGCAGGAGGCTTGAGAGCTGGACGAGTTGGGTTCGGTGGTGCGTGGGCTGAGTCGTTTCTGCCAGCGTTAATCGCGCACATACGGACACTTCACGCTGGCAGGACGGTTGTGCGGTGCTCGGACGGGTGCTTCAGGGAGGCGTTTGTCCGGGTCGGAGTTGTCGGTGGCGGTCATCGGAACGGGGTCACCTAGCCTGAAGGCACCATGTCCGAGCCAACCGCCGACCAGCTGCTCGATGAGTTTCTAGACAGCGTCATAGAACGAGGCATCGACCCCTACCCAGCTCAGGAAGAAGCCTTCCTCGAGCTGTTTGCCGGCAACAACGTGGTACTGACCACACCCACCGGATCGGGCAAGTCTCTGGTCGCCGAGGCAGCGCACTTTGCCGCGTTGCGTCAAGGCAAGACATCGGTCTACACCGCCCCCATCAAGGCACTCGTCTCCGAGAAGTTCTTTGCCTTGTGTGATTCATTCGGGTCCGACAACGTCGGCATGGTCACCGGCGACGCAGCGGTTAACCCGGAAGCACCCATCATTTGCTGCACCGCCGAGATCTTGGCGAACCGGGCTCTTCGTCGCGGTTCCGAAGCAGACGCAAACGTCGTCATCATCGATGAGTTCCACTACTACGGCGACCCACAACGCGGTTGGGCTTGGCAGGTGCCGTTGTTGGAGCTCGAGGCCAGCCAGTTCTTGCTCATGAGTGCCACGATGGGACCCACAGGGCCGATTCTTCACCACCTCGAGTCGCTCACGGGCCAGACGACGGTAGAGGTCACGAGTGAGGAACGGCCGGTTCCCCTCGACTTCCAGTACCGCGACACGCCGCTACACGAATCGCTTCAGGCGCTCCTGGACGAGGGGAAGGTGCCGGCCTACATCGTGCATTTCACTCAGGCCGATGCCATGGCGGCAGCTCAGGCGTTCACCAGCCTCAAAGTTCTCGACAAAGATCAGAAGGGGGCGGTCCGCGAGGCGGTGGGGGACTTCCGTTTCGACAGCCCCGTCGGCAAGGATCTACGCCGGTTCATCATGTCCGGAATCGGCGTGCACCACGCGGGTCTGTTGCCCCGATACCGCCTGCTGGTCGAGAAGTTGGCGCAACAGGGCCTTCTCAAGCTGATCTGCGGTACTGACACCCTTGGGGTCGGGGTCAACATCCCGATCCGATCGGTTCTGTTCACCCAGCTCTGCAAGTTCGATGGGACTGAGACCCGGGTGTTGCAGGTGCGGGAGTTCCAACAGATTGCCGGCCGCGCCGGCCGAAAGGGTTTCGACGATGAAGGCCACGTCTGGGCTCAGGCCCCCGAGCATTGGATCGAGAACCGTCGCATGGAGGAGCGGGCCGCCACCGACGCCAAGAAACGAAAGAAGTTGGTCAAACGGAAGCCGCCCGAGTGGGGTTATGCCCACTGGAATGAGGAGACGTTCGACAAGCTGGTCGGCGGCACTCCAGAACCGCTCAGGTCGAGCTTTGTGGTCAGTCATCAGTTCTTGCTCAACGTGCTCGACCGGCCAGGTGACGGTTGCGCGGCGGTTCGCGATCTCCTGACCTCGAATCACGAGCCTCGGAAACGCCAGCGTCAGCACATCCGGCGGGCGGTCTCGATGTACAGATCGCTTGTTGACGCAGAGGTGGTGGAGGCACTTGTTGAGGCTGACGAGGAGGATCGAATGGTTCGGGTCACCATCGATCTCCAGGACGACTTCGCCCTGAACCAGCCGCTGTCCTTGTTCGCTGTCGAGGTGTTACCAGAGCTGGACATGGACGACCCCGACTACGCACTCGATGTGCTCTCGGTGGTCGAGGGCGTGCTCGAGAATCCTCGTCCGGTGCTGAAGGCGCAGCTCGACCGAGCCAAGGACGAGCTGATGTTCACCATGAAAGCCGAGGGCGTCGAGTACGAGGACCGAATGGACCGACTGTCAGAGGTCGAGTTTCCCAAGCCTCTGGGGGAGTTCCTGTGGGGGTGTTTCCGCACCTTCCGCCAACACCACCCCTGGGTTGGCGACGAAACCGTACGTCCAAAGAGTGTCGTTCGCGAAATGTACGAGATGGGCTTCGGGTTTCGCGACTACGTCCAGTTCCACGGCTTGAAACGCAGCGAAGGCGTGCTGTTGCGATACCTCGGCGACGCCTACAAGGGTCTCGTCCAAAACGTGCCAGACGAATTCAAGAGCGAAGAGGTTCAGGATCTCCAGGAGTGGTTGGGGGAGCTGGTCCGCCAGGTCGACTCCAGCCTGATCGACGAGTGGGAGCGGATCCAGTCCGGCGCTGATCTGGTCGAGACCTCGCAGCCGCTGGCATCCGAGCCCGGGCGCAACGACGTGACGACCAACCACCGAGCCTTCGCAGTGATGGTTCGCAACGAAGCGTTCCGGTTGGTCTCGTTGTTGGCGCGGCGGGATTACGAATCCCTCGCCGAGGTGCCTGGGGTTGATGGCCATCGTTGGCGCGCCAGCGAGTTGGAAGAGGCAATTGCGCCGTACTGGGAAGAGCACGACTTCGTCGGTATCGATGCGGACGCTCGCAGCGCTGGCTATTTCCTCTGGGACAGGCAAGCAGGCGCCGTCACGCAGATCCTGGCCGACCCCGCCGACACCTCCGAGTGGCGAATCGAGGGAACGGTCGACATCGAGGCATCACGCGACGCCGGCGAAGCCGTCTTGGTCCTGGCTGCAATTCGCCGTCTCTGAAGCCTCTATTCGTTGGCTCCCTGGCACAATGGCCCGATGCCGATGCGTCAGGACTGCAAGTATTTCGAGAGTCGCACCTATCCCAACGGCGACACCGTCAGAAAGTGCGACCTCGACCTGGCTCCCGAAGCTCCGTGGCGCTGTCCCGACGACTGCCAGAGCTTTGAGCCGCGCCTGGCCGACGTCAACTGGAGCCACGGCACGCTAATCACGCCACCGACGCCAGCTGAACCCGAGAGTTTGGGCGACGACGAGAGCATCGCAGCTCTGCTCGATGAAGCAGAAGACATCGTCAACGCCGCGGGTCCGAGCATCGTCGCCGAGGTCGAAGAAGAACGCGAAGCTCAGTCTGGCAGAGGCATGATCGGCAGGATCAAACGACGATTCCGTCGGTGAGAGCTGTAAGCCGAGTCGACGGACGGGGATTCGACATCACGCTGGGTGGCCACCAGAGATCTCGACGGCGCCTCCACCGCCACCGAATCGGACATGCCCGGTGGTAATCTGAGCGTTCGGCTGCCACTTCGTTCGAGGTCCTGGCCGGCGCCCCCCCATGATCAAGCTAGAGAACGTCACCAAGGTCTATAAAGGCGAAGTTCTGGCGTTGCATGAAGCATCGTGCGACATCCAGAAGGGAGAGTTCGTCTTTCTCGTTGGCCCGTCGGGCTCGGGCAAGTCGACTTTCCTGCGCCTGCTCAACAAGGAAGAGAGTCCCGACAAGGGCACGATCTTCGTAGCCGGAAAAGACATCGGCGGGCTCAGTCGGTGGCGAGTCCCGTATCTGCGCCGGAACATCGGCAGCATCTTCCAGGACTTCAAACTGTTGCCCAACAAGACTGTCTCGCAGAATGTGGCGTTTGCCCTCGAGGTCATTGGTCGACCGAAACACGTCGTGAAGACCCAGGTCCCAGCGATTCTCGAGCTGGTTGGTCTTCAGAAGAAGATGCACAACCTGCCCCACGAGCTGTCTGGCGGAGAGCAGCAGCGGGTATCGATTGCGAGGGCATTCGTGAATCGGCCGCTGATCCTGTTGGCCGATGAGCCGACCGGGAACCTCGATCCTGCTACATCGGTGGGAATCATGCGACTGCTCGACCGAATCAACCGCACCGGCACGACTGTGGTGATGGCAACCCACGACCGAGGCATCGTCGACACCATGAGGCGCCGAGTGGTCGAACTCGACGACGGCCAGATCGTTCGCGATCAGGCGCGTGGCGTTTACGCCTAGCGGGCTCATCCAATGGCACTCAAGTTCGACTATGTAGTTCGAGAGACGGGCCGCAATCTGCGGCGCAACCTGACGCTCACAGTGGCGTCGGTGCTCACGGTCGCGGTGTCGTTGAGTCTGCTCGGGGTCGCGTTGTTGCTCCAGAAGGGTGTAGCCAACGCGACGGATCGCTGGGAGGACGGCGTCGAGTTCATCATCTTCCTCCAGCCCGACATCTCATCCGCACAACAAGACCGCGTGCAGGAGCTGCTCGACGATCAACGGCCTCTGCGGGTCGACCGCTGGCGTTTCGTCAGTCAGGAAGAGGCCTACGAAGAGTTCCGCAGCGATCTGTTCCCCAACCAACCCGAGATCACCGATCTAGTAGAGCCCGAGATACTGCCGCCGTCGTTCAGAGTGGTGCCGACCGAACTCGATGCCGACCAGGTCGAGGTACTGGCTGCCTCGTTCGAAGACGAGCCGGGCGTGAAGAAGGTCATTCGGGCCACCGAAGAGATCCAAAAGCTCGAGCAGGCAACGGACTTCGTGCGATGGATCGTACTTTTCGCGGGCGCGGTCCTATTGGGTACAGGTCTATTGCTGATCCTGAACACGATCCGAATGGCCATGTTCGCGCGCCGTCGCGAGATCGAGGTCATGAAACTGGTGGGAGCAACCAACTGGTTCATCCTTGTGCCCTTCATGCTCGAGGGAACCATCGCGGGCATCATCGGGGCCATGTTGGGAACCGGAGCCGTCTACGGGGCCAATCGAGGTTTCGAGCGCTGGCTGGCCAACGATGAGGTTCTGGCGATCCTGCAATCCTTCGCTGTCGATCGCAGCGAGGTGTGGGGTATCGGCTTGCTGCTACTGATTCTCGGCGCAGCTGTCGGGGCTATCGGTTCGGCTATCGCGGCCTACCGTTTCCTCGACGTGTGATCTGTCCGCGTTCTGCGGACGATTGTGTGGGTCGATCGACCTAGGACTTTCGGCACGGGTCGCCCGAATCATCCCGCCCCCAGCTTGCGCAGTGCTCTTTCAGCATTGCCGATTGAGCGGTAATGGTTCTAACCATGCGGTTCAATCCCCGCGCGCTCATCGGCCTGTGCCTGGTTGTGTTGTTGTTGGCGACGGGCACGGCCGCGGCACAGACCGAGGATCCCCCTGTTGACCCGCCCGCTGGAGACGACGGCGGCCCAGCGGAGGAACCAGCACCGGAACCGGAACCCGAACCGGAACCCGAACCCACGCCCGAGCCCACTCCGGCAGAGGATGAAGAACTTCCCGATGGCGAGACCGAAGAGTCGACCGCGGAGAAACCCAAGAAGAAGAAGGGCAAGAATCAGCCGCTTCCTGAGTGCGAACCTGAGCCGCCAAAACCCAAGAAGAAGGGCGGCGGGAAAGACACTGCGGAGACCCAACAGGGTGAGGGGGCTGCAGCTGAGACCGAAGAATGTGTGCCTCCTAGGTGCGACGACAACGAGATCGATCTCGCGCCAGAAGAGGACGAGCCGAATTGCATAGACCCGGCACGACTGAATCGACTGATTGCTGATTTCGAGGCGGCAGCAGCTGAGGAAGCTGCGGCTCTCGAGGAGCTTGGTGTCGCGCTAGAGGTCCTAGAGCGTCTCAACGCCCAGCTCGACGCGCTACGGGTCAGACTCGGTGAGGTGCAGCTG
>JBPCTU010000317.1:0-7338 GCA_051011515.1 Acidimicrobiales bacterium | reverse complement strand
GTGACATGGCACTCCACCACCACTCCGATGCCGGAGCCCTCACTGTTCTGGCTCAAGACGATGTTGGCGGCCTACAGGTCCGACACGGTGATGGCTGGATCGATGTCAAACCCATCACCGGAGCCGTCGTCATCAACACCGGCGACATCATGCAGGTCTGGTCGAACGATCGTTTCCAGGCAGCGCTCCATCGAGTATCGCCTCGCACGAACCAGACGCGCTACTCGCTCCCCTACTTCTTCAACCCGTCCTACGACACCGTCTACGCACCTCTGAACGGAGCCGTCGCTGACGGCGTTGGCGCCAGGTACAAACCCATCAATTGGGGGGATTTCCGTCACGGCCGGGCCGAAGGTGATTTCGCCGACTACGGGCCCGAGGTCCAGATCAGCGATTACGCGATCGGCTGAAGGTCCCGAGCCTCACGGCTCAGGCTGCCACCCAACTCGCGGCTGGTCGTTCCAGAGTCGTTCCAGCTCGTAGTACTCGCGTGAGTCCTCGTCGAAGACATGGACGATGAAATCCCCGTAGTCCATCAGCAACCAGCGGTACTCGTCGCGGCCCTCGATCCGAATCGGCTTTGGCCCGCCGGCGGCAGTCAGATGCTCCTCGATTTCTTCGGCGATTGCGCGAACCTGGCGCTTGTTGCGCCCCGAGGTGATCACGAAACTGTCGGTGATCGCGAGGACGGCGGCGACGTCAATCACCACAGTCCGTTGACCCAACTTCTCGTCGGCGACCCGAGCTGCGGCCACAGCCCAGTCGGTCACCGCCAGAGCCACGTCTCTTGCGCCATCGAGAGAGTCCGATTCCGGCATGTGCTCAGTCACCGAACCTAACGCTGGTCTTCGCCGATGATGACTGTGATGTCGAACACCACATCTCGGACGGGCTCGAACTCGACACTCGCGCCGCCTAGCGCTTTGGAGAAGGCGAACGCCTCTTCTTCCCAACTCGGGTCGTGATAGATGACCACTGTCCGTTCGACTCCGAACTCCGGGAAGGCGTTACCCAAAACCACCACTTGCGCTCCTTCGCGCACCAACGGGGGCGAGTACTCGCCGGGGAGGTCCAGACCACCGACACCGTCGAGCAGCTTCGTCCGGGGCCGAGCTCCTTCCGCAGGAGGTAGTGGGAATGGGATCATCGCTGTGACGAGGTCCCGGAGCTCGTCGATGCTGACCTCGACCGCAGGAACGCCGCTCGTGAGTGTTACCTGCTCTGTTACCGGTTCTGGCATGACGAGCACGCCCCGAGCCAGGCCCCGCAGAAAGCGACCGATCCCGGAGTCGACCTCTCCCGGAACTATGCCGGGATCATCAGAAGCAATGATCGAGGCCATCCATGCATCCCAGAAGGCCAAGTGCCGCTCCATGCGCGAACCCGGGTGTTCGCCGGGATTCACCCAGCCCAAGAACTCAGATGTCGCGAACGGCTCCACGGTCACGTTCCCGGCCGCGTAGATCGTCGTCGTCTCCCCGTTGTCAACGCGTACGAGGTCTTCGGTGATGTCCACCGGGATAGCCCCCGCAGGTTCCACCAGTTGGGTCCACGCGGCCGCATCGAGAACCGTCATCTCATCGACGTTGATGTTGAGCAGGCGCGCTACGACGCGCCGAGTTCGATCGGGACCGTGTTCTCTGTAGACGTCGACGATGCGATCGAAGTTGGGGTTATTGGGCAGGACCGTCTCAGGAGACAGGTGAAGAACTGTCCCGCCAATGTCGTTCGAGCCGAGGCTGAGAATCGAAACCATCGTGAGGTCGCCCGCCGGATCGAGGCTGAGAACCATGTGCGAGGGACTCGGGTTGACGATGACCTCATAACCGGGAGCTGCGGGGTCGGTCACCGGATCACTGATGGTGCCATCGGTCGACTCGAGGATGGCGTCGGCGCCGTACCAGACAAGAAACGGAATCCCGAGTGCGAGAGCCACGGACAGCGCGGGCAACAGCCAGGTCCATGCGGGCCGGCGTTCGGGACGCCCTCTGGTCGGCGCGGTGGGAGCGGTCACAAAGCCCTCATGTGCGATAGAGCCTATGGGACTCGATGTAATCGCGGACCGCGTCGGGCACCAAGAAGTCGATCGGAAGCCCCTGAGTCACTCGGTGGCGGATTCCGCTCGATGCGACATCCATCAACGGGCACGGGACCACCGAGTGTTCGAACCGGGCCGGAGGCCTTCCACCCACCGCGCCCGGGCGATCTATGACCGCAAGTGTTGTCATCTCGGCCAGGTCATCCCCACGCCGCCAGCTGCCTATCCCGGCAGCCGCGTCGCTGCCGACGATGACCACCAACTCGGCATCCCCATAGGCGCGCCTCAGCTCCTCGACAGTGTCGGCGGTGACTGAGTCGCCACCCCGTTCGATCTCGACGGTCGACACGCTCCAACCGGACCGATCCGGGACGGCCAAACGGACCATCGCCAACCTGTGTTCGGCCGTTGAGAGTTGCGCCGACTCTGCCTTTTGCCAAGGCACGCTCGCAACAACGAAGACGAGCTCGTCCAGTTCCAGCTCGTGCACCGCCGATACCCCAGCCACCAGATGCCCGATGTGGGGTGGATCAAAGGTGCCCCCGAACAGCCCGATCCGTCGGGTGGGCGTCATCGCTCGTCCTTTCGCGCCCCGGGACGGACTCTAGAACCCGCCGTTATCTGATTGAAGGGCGACTGCGGTGTTAACTGTGTCACACCGCTTAGGACAAATGACCTGGTCACGGGGCTGACGTGGTGCGCATCCGCTGAAACTGGTCCGGTCGGGCGCCGAAGTGGCTGGACCCGAGCTTGTACGTTTGCTATCATTCGTGACTGCTTTGAGCAGCCGCGCTTCGACTTAGTCGGAGGCGGCGTGCATCGCGGATTTCCACGATCACCGCAGCTCAGGCACCAGTGAATCGTCGGAGAAGATCTTAGCAATCCCCCACCACATCGCCTCACAACAACCCGAATTCTTCGATTCCCGCCTCGACGATCAGCAACGACCACCATGGTCTGCTGAACATTGCGCGAAGCGCCCTCCTGGAACACAAGGCATCCCCGATGCGTTGATCATCCCGGCCGACGGTTTCGAAAAGAATGCTGCCCTGCGCAGCGCCCGAGTCCTCCAAGCCGCCGGCTTGGACTTTCCCCCAAATCCCTAATGCGCAAAAGAACAGTGTGTGAAGACAAATGAGTGATTCTGTAGGACAGTACCTAAACGAGATCGGCCTAGTGCCGTTGCTCACCGCCGCTGAGGAACGAGAACTTTCTCAGATCATCGAGAAGGGTGTCGCAGCCCGAGCCCGCCTCGCCGAAGGCGAGAGGGGTGTCGAACTGCGACGGGCCGACCGAGCCGCCGCAGCCGCAAAGGACCGGTTCATCCGGGCCAACCTTCGCCTCGTCGTCAGCGTCGCCCGCCGATACCCGCTACCCGCTGGCATGGAGCTTCTCGACCTCATCCAAGAGGGCAACCTCGGGCTCGAGCATGCTGTCGACAAGTTCGATTGGCGGAAGGGCTTCAAGTTCTCCACCTACGCCACTTTCTGGATCCGCCAGGCCATCGGCCGGGCTCTCGACCAGAAGGCCAGCCTTGTACGGCTGCCAGGTGATCGGTCCGCCAGCCTCCGTGCCGCACTGCGGCAGGTATCGGGCGACGGCGACGAGCTAGACGAGGAACATGCTCGTCTGCACCGGCTCACCACGCCGACGTCCCTCGACCGCACCATTGGCGACGACGACTCCAACGAGTTGGTCGATCTCTTGCCCGACGCCAACCCTGGCCCAGAACACACCGTCATGGAACGGGCGAGCGAAGCCATGGTCACCGACCTGTTGAACGTGCTCGACGATCGGGCTCGTTACGCGGTCGAGCAGCGGTTCGGCCTGGTAGACGGGCGCAAGCGCAGCTACCGCGAAGTCGGTGAAGAGCTCGGCGTCACCGCTGAAGCCGCTCGTCGCCTTGTAAAGCGGGCAGTGAGCACGGTTCGTGACAATGCGCCGTCACGAATCGACATCGACGCAGCCTGAGTTTCACAACAGATCAATTGGCCGGCTGGTGCCACCCCGGGTGGCGCCAGCGGCAGTTTTGGCACTAGATGAACCGGTAGGAAACCGTTTTGCCGCAGCGCCTACGACCAGCGAGGATTGAAGCGTGAAGAACTGGAGTCCAGAGTCCTGGAGAAGTCATCCAGTGGCTCAACAGCCCGATTGGCCTGACCCGAACGAGGTCGACGCCGTACTCAAGGAGATCGCCTCGCAACCACCGCTCGTCTTCGCGGGCGAGGCACGAACGCTACAAGAACAGCTGGCGAAGGTCTGCGAAGGTGAAGCTCTTCTACTCCAGGCCGGCGACTGCGCTGAGTCCTTCGACGCAAACTCGGCGGACTCGATTCGCGACAAACTCAAAGTGATACTGCAGATGGCGGTCGCGTTGACCTATTCGACGGGTATGCCCGTCGTCAAGGTCGGGAGGATCGCCGGGCAGTTCGCCAAACCTCGGTCGAGCGACACCGAAACCAAGGACGACGTGGAGCTCCCCTCCTTCAGGGGCCACATCGTCAACGACGTGGACTTCAGCGAAGGTAGCCGGGCCGCTGACCCTCGCCGTCTGCTCCAGGCCTATCACCAGAGCGCATCGACCCTTAACCTGCTGAGAGCCTTCACCAGGGGCGGCTTCGCGAACCTCAATCGCGTACACGCATGGAACCAGGAGTTCGTCGCCGCCAGCCCTGCCGGCGAGCGGTACAAGCAGCTGGCCGACGGGATCACCGACGCCCTCGCCTTCATGAAGGCCTGCGGGGTCGACCCCGATGAACATGCGTCGCTGCACGAGGTCGATTTCTTCACCAGCCATGAGGCACTGCTGTTGGGTTACGAGCAAGCCCTCACAAGAGAGGACTCGATTTCGGGTGATTGGTACGACTGCTCAGCTCACATGTTGTGGATCGGCGAGCGGACCCGACAACTCGACGGCGCTCACATGGAGTTTCTCAGAGGCGTCAAGAACCCACTCGGATGCAAGATCGGACCAACAGCTGAAGCCGACGATGTGTTGGCCATATGCGAACTCCTAAACCCCGAGCGGATCCCAGGCCGGTTGACACTGATCTCCAGGATGGGTGCCGACCTGGTTGGGAGTCGGCTGCCTCGGCTACTCGACATTGTCCAGGCGTCGGGACACCCCGTGGTCTGGGCCTGTGATCCAATGCACGGGAACACCTTCACTGCTCCGAGCGGGCGCAAGACCCGGCACCTCGATGATGTCCTGGTCGAGCTGAACGCTTTCTTCGACGCTCATCGTCAGGCCGGCACTTGGGCCGGTGGAATACACGTCGAGCTCACCGGCGACGACGTAACCGAGTGTCTGGGAGGCGGATCCGAGGTCTCCGACGAGGACCTCGCCCTGCGATACGAGACCATGTGCGACCCACGCCTCAACGGTCAACAGAGCCTCGATTTGGCGTTCCTGGTCGCCGAACGCCTGCGGCCTTGACGTATTTGTCCCAGAAATGCATCTAACCAGACTGATGCGACGTATATATGTGCGATTCCAATGCTCACCCAAACTGCGCCCCCGCCGGTCCAGCCACGCATGTACGGTTTCTGCGTGAGCGCTCCTGACCCCGACCCGCTACGAGCCGTCGAGGCTGGATTCTCGAGCGGCGACGATGGCGCTCTGGAGGCGGTCTACAACGAATACGGATCCTTGGTCTTCACCTATTGCCGCCGGAGTCTAGGGCCCGACACGGCAGCTGACGTTAGCCAGGAGGTCTTCCTGGCCGCATGGCGAGCCCGGGGACGTTTCGATCCCGACAAAGGAAGCCTGCCCGGCTGGCTCATGGGAATCACCAAGAACAAGATCATTGATCACTTGAGGGCCAAAGGAAGACGGATAACAACGGTGGGCAGCACCGAGACTGTTGAAATCGTCGGCATGAGTGACGAGGTGTCCAACCTTGGCGATCGGATGCTCGTCGCCGACGCTCTCGCCAGCTTGCCCGAACGCGCGAGATTGATAGTCGAAATGGCGTTCCTCGAGGATCTGACTCACACTCAGATCGCCGAGCGAACAGGGGTGCCCCTCGGAACGATAAAGAGCGACATTCGACGAGGGCTGGCGCGTATGAAGCGAAACCTGGACGGGTTGCGATGAGCGACGAACTTCGTGGTTCGGGCGATCACCATGCTCTCGATGCTGCGACGATCCAAGAGATCGAGGCAATCGCGGCATCCCTGACCTATGAAGACCTCGAGCTCGAATCTCCACCCGCCGATCTCTGGGGCCGGATCAGCTCCTCGTTTGACTCGGAAGCCACCAACTCCCCCACCCAAACTCGAGAACGCAACGCGCCGGCGCCCTCCGGCGCCAAGGTGACCAACCTGAGCCAACATTCTGAGGCTCGGAATCGCCGACCACGCCAGGCGTTGATCCTCGGCGCAGCAGCCGCGGTCGTGGTCATAGCGGCGGTGACGATCGGAGTCCTCGTCGCCGAGGGAGGCAACGGCGAAGTCGTGGCATCCGCAGATCTCGAGCCCCTCGCCGAGGGTTACATCGGCGAAGCCTCACTCGCTGCGGCAGACCAGGGTTTCACCCTCGAGCTGCTCCTGGAATCGTTGCCCACCCTCGAGGAATCCGAAGGTTACTACGAGGTGTGGCTCATCAAGAGTCTCGATACCGGCGAGATGCAGTCGCTCGGGTTCGTCGATGGCAGCCAAGACATTGAGCTACCACCCGGACTCAATCCTGCCGAGTACTCGACGGTTGACCTGTCCATCGAGCCGCTGGACGGCGTCCCGACCCACAGCGGACAAAGTGTCCTGCGTGGCACGCTCGTTTCCGAGGTGTGACCGCAGCACTCAGACCAGGTTCTCGACGAACGCCTCCAACTTGCGTAGGTTCCGGACCTCGAATGTTCCGTCGCAGTAGGTGCCGTACTCGCTGACGATCGAGTCACCCGTGTCCCAGTAGCTACGCGGTTCTGGGTTGAGCCAGAAGACCTTACGTGCCTTCTGCTGAAGGTCCTTGATCACCCAGGACTGAGCGGCGTGATAGTTGTTTCGGGCGTCGCCCAGAATCATCACTGTCGTCTTGGGTCCGACGTCGGTTCCGTATTTCTCGTTGAACACCTCGAATGCGTGGCCATAGTCGGAGTGTCCGTCCACCCACACGACATCGGCTTCGGTGTTCACCCTGTGGATAGCCTCGACTATGTCGTCAACGCCCTCGAAGTAGCTGGTCACCTCGTCAAGACCGTCGATGAAGACGAACGAGCGGACCTTCGAGAACTGAGAGTTCAAGGCGTACACGAGGTGCAAGGTGAACCGAGCGAAGGCCGCCACCGAACCCGAGATGTCGG
>JBPCTU010000316.1:0-5459 GCA_051011515.1 Acidimicrobiales bacterium | reverse complement strand
ACTTCGAGGCGCTCGGCGATACGCCGGGTGTACTCCTCGAGTGTGGCAATGGTGTCGTCGCGCAGATTCACCGGAGGCAACATGCATGCCGAGTCCCCCGAGTGCACTCCTGCTTCTTCGACATGCTCCATCACACCGCCGATGATTACCTGGCCGGATCGGTCCCGGATGGCGTCAACGTCGACCTCTGTCGCATCCTCGAGGAAACGGTCGAGGAGCACCGGACGCTCGGCAGACAGTCCACCTTCGCGCCCAAGGCTCCCTGCCTCGGCAAGTTCGGCCAACGCAGTTGCCAGCTGCTCATCGTCGTAAACGATCGACATCGCCCGGCCGCCAAGAACGTAAGACGGCCGCACCAGGACGGGATACCCGATGCGCTCGGTTACCGCGGTTGCCCCGTCGAGATCGACTGCGGTGCCACCGGGTGGTTGCGGGATCTCGAGCTGGGCGCATAGAGCGTTCCACCGCTCGCGGTCCTCGGCCAGATCGATCGAGTCGGCACTCGTACCGGCGACGAGTTCTGGTGGTAGCAGCGCCGCGAGTTTCAGCGGCGTCTGGCCACCGAGGCTGACAATGATGCCTGCGATGCCGGGGCCGTTGCCTGCCTCACCTGACCGAGTCTCGCCATCGATGATGTTGGTGACATCTTCGATGGTGATGGGTTCGAAGTACAGGCGATCACTCGTGTCGTAGTCGGTCGAGACGGTCTCGGGGTTGCAGTTGACCATCACGGTCTCATACCCGGCATCGGCCAACGCGAAGCTGGCATGTACACAGCAGTAGTCGAACTCGATGCCCTGGCCGATCCGGTTCGGGCCCGCACCGAGTATGAGCACCTTCGGTTTCGACGAAGCGTCGACCTCGTCGCTGTCTTCGTAGGTCGAGTAGTGATACGGGGTCTCGGCGCTGAACTCCGCGCCACAAGTGTCGACGGTCTTGTACGTCGGCACCACGTCGAGAACAAGGCGCTTGGCCCGTACCTTCTCCAGAGAGGTGTCCCAGAGGTAAGCAAGTTGGGCATCGGAGAAACCCATCCGCTTGGCTCGACGCATGTCGGGCCGATCGATTTCTTCCACGCCAACCGATTCGAGATGCAGGCGTTCCTCGATGATCATGGCCATCTGGTCGAGGAACCACGGGTCGATGGCGGTCTCCTCGTGGAGTCGTTCGATCGACAGTCCCCTACGCAAGAGCTCACCGAGCTGGAATATGCGATCCGGTGTGGCGACCGTTGCCGCCTGAAGGAGGGCCTCATCGTCCAGCCTCTTGTACTCCGCCTCTCCGGCATCGGCATTCAGGCCCTCACGCCCCAGTTCCAGCGACCGCAAACCTTTCTGGAGCGATTCGGAGAACGTGCGCCCGATGGCCATGACCTCACCAACAGACTGCATCTGAGTTCCGAGAATCGGCTCGGTTCCGGGGAACTTTTCGAAGGCCCACCGCGGGATCTTGGTGACCACGTAGTCGATCACGGGCTCGAAGCTTGCGGGGGTCTTCTTCGTTATGTCGTTCGGGATCTCATCGAGGGTGTACCCGACAGCGAGTTTCGCGGCGATCTTGGCGATCGGGAAGCCCGTGGCCTTGGATGCCAAGGCCGAAGATCGACTGACCCTCGGGTTCATTTCGATGATCACGATCTCACCGTTGGACGGATCCAGAGCGAACTGCACGTTCGACCCACCTGTTTCGACGCCGACCCGCCGCATGCAGGCAAAGGCCGCGTCTCGCATCTCCTGATACTCGACGTCGCTGAGCGTCTGGGTCGGAGCAACGGTGATGGAGTCACCCGTGTGAACTCCCATGGGATCGAAGTTCTCGATGCCACAGATCACGACACAGTTGTCGAACCTGTCGCGCATCACCTCGAGCTCGAACTCCTTCCAGCCCTTGATCGACTTCTCGATGAGGATCTCGTTGATAGGGCTCGACGCGATGCCGAACTCGGCAATCCGTTCGAATTCCTCGGCAGTGCTGGCGATCCCGGTTCCCTTGCCACCGAGTATGAACGCGGGTCGGACGATCACGGGGAGCCCCAACTCCGCCACGATCTCGCGTGCCTGGGTCATGTCGTGAGCAACGCCCGATGCCGGGACCTTGAGGCCGATCTCGATCATCGCCTGTTTGAACCGCTCACGGTCTTCCGCAGTGCTTATGGCATCGGCATTTGCGCCTATCAGTTCTACGTCGTGTTTCTCGAGTACCCCCAACTCCACGAGTTCCATGGCGAGGTTCAACGCGGTCTGCCCTCCGAGAGTCGGCAACAGCGCATCAGGGTTCTCGCGTTCGATGATTGCGGTGAGAACCTCGGCTGTCAGCGGCTCGACGTATGTGGCGTCGGCGAACTCGGGGTCGGTCATGATGGTCGCCGGATTCGAGTTGGCGAGGACGACTTTGTAACCCTCTTCGCGAAGAACTCGGCATGCCTGGGTGCCGGAATAGTCGAACTCGCAGGCCTGCCCGATGACAATTGGACCCGAGCCGATCAGCAGGATCTTCTCGATGTCGTCGCGCCTAGGCATCAGACGCTCCCCTTCACTCGACTCATCAACTTCTCGAAGTCAGGGAACAGGTAGCTGCTGTCGTGAGGCCCAGGGCTGGCTTCGGGGTGATGCTGAACACTGAACGCGGGCGCGTCCACGAGGCTCATTCCTTCGCAGACGCCATCGTTCAGGTTCACGTGTGTGATGTCTGCTCTGCCGTCCAGAGAGTCAGCGGCCACGGCGAAGTTGTGGTTCTGGCTCGTGATCTCGATTACGCCCGTAGCGAGGTTCATGACCGGATGGTTGCCGCCATGGTGGCCGAAGGGCATCTTGACCGTTTCGGCACCGATCGCCAGCGAAAGGAGTTGGTGACCCAGGCAGATGCCGAAGATCGGAACCTGGTCTATCAGTGCGCGAATGGTGCCGACGGCGTGGTCAACGGCTGCTGGATCGCCAGGACCGTTCGAGAGGAAGACGCCGTCGGGCTCGAGAGCAAGGATTGATTCGGGTGTCGTCGCCGCCGGGACGACATCCACGGTCCCCAACGTGGCCAGATGAGTCAAGATCGTGCTCTTGATACCGAAGTCCATGGCGACGATCCGGCGGTTTCCCCCCGTTGCCGCCACTGTGTAGGGCTGTTGACAGCTGACAGTTGCGACCAGGTCGATGCCATCGGTTCCAGGCTCGCTCCGTGCGGATTCCTTCAAGTCAGCCAGATCGGCGGTACCGAAGGCGCCGGGCATGGCTCCAGCGTCGCGGATGTGTCGGGTCAGGCGACGGGTATCCACGCCGGCAATCCCCGCAACTCCCTTGGAGGCCAACATCGAGCCGAGATCAGCGGTGCTTCGCCAGTTGCTCCGCCGTCTCGCCAGTTCTCTGATGACCACCCCGCGACAGAATGGCCTGCGGCTCTCGTTATCGAGATCGGTGACTCCGTAATTCCCGATGTGGGGGTACGTGAAGTTGATGATCTGACCCGCGTACGAAGGGTCAGTGATCACCTCCTGATATCCGGTCAGTACCGTGTTGAACACGACCTCGCCAGAGGTAATGCCGCCGGGAGGGTCGGCGCCGATGGCCTCGCCCTCGAAGATCGAACCGTCGACCAGCACCAACGCTGCTGCGGTCACACTCACCGCTGGGCCTCCCCATCTATGACTACTGGGTCTCCGGCATGCAACGTGTGTCGCACCCGGCCTTTCAGAGTTCTGCCATGGAATGCCGTATTTGACGACCTGCTGGCCATCGCGGCTCCATCGACGACCCATGTCGCGTTCGGATCGATGACGGCGAGGTTCGCAGAACGGCCGACCAACACCGGCCCACCGTGGGACTCGTCGATCCCTGCTATCTGGGCGGGTCGTGTGGACAACGCGGCGAACAGCTCCTCGACTCCGAGATCCAGTTCGGTGATCGCTGCCGCGGCGGCGGTCTCGAGACCAACGACACCCGGCGGCGCCTCGTCGAACGGAAGCTCCTTGAGGTGTATCTCTTGTGGGGAGTGATCTGTCGCGATCGCGTCGATCACTCCTTCGCGGATCCCGGAGCGCAGCGCTTCGACATCGTGGGCCTGCCTGAGTGGCGGATCAACCTTGAAGTTGGGATCGTATGTAGCCACGGCTGCATCTGTGAGGCACCAATGATGAGGCGCTGCCTCGGCCGTAATCGGCAACCCGGACGCCTTTGCGGCGCGCACGATACCAACGGACCCAGCAGTCGTCAGGGTTTGGAAATGCACTCGGCCGCCAGTCAGTCGGCTGAGGGTGACATCGCGTATGACCATCAACTCTTCTGCTTCGGCGGGAATGCCGGGAATACCGAGCTCGGAGGACATGGGCCCTTCGTTCATGTGGCCGCCTCGTGACATCGCTTCGTTGTCGGGATTCTGCGCCAGTGTCACACCCAGGCCGGATGCATAATCGAGGGCCCGGCGCATCAGGCGTTCGTCTTGAACGCCCCGGCCATCGTCGGTGAACAACCGGACCCCCAGTGCGGCCATCTCCCCCATGGGAGCGAGGCGAGTCCCATCGCGACCGACGGTTATCGCGCCCGCAACCTCGACGTCACAGAGCCCCGAGTGGGCGAGATGTTGGACCTCACGAACTACGGCTGCGTTGTCCATCACTGGTTGGGTGTCGGGCATCGCAACCAGAGCGGTATAACCGCCGAGCGCCGCGCTGCGCGACCCGCTCTCCACAGTCTCTGCCTCCTCACGCCCGGGTTGGCGAAGGTGGGTGTGAAGATCTACGAGACCCGGACCGACGACACAACCGCCAGCGTCGAGCACCAGGTCGCCGGTCAGGTCGTCGCCCACCGCGACGACGATCTGGCCCTGGATCGCGACATCGGCACGGCGTACCCCAACATCGGACACCACGGTCCCGCCCTTGATGACTACGTCGGCCACGCTGATCCTTCCGTGTTCGGCACTGCTGGGGCCTCGATTTCGTCGGTTTGCCCAACCAAGGGCACTCCCGAGCCCAACAGCTTGTACAACACAGCCATGCGGGTAATCACGCCATTTTCCACCTGGTTGGTGATCACGGCGTTGGCAAGGTCCGGGACGTCGCCCGCCACCTCGACGCCGCGGTTCATGGGCCCGGGGTGCATCACGAGCGTGTCCTTCGGAAGCGCCATGGCTCGAGCAGACGTCAACCCGAACCGGCTGGTGTACTCCCGGAGGTCTGGCACCAGTGCCTCATCCTGACGCTCGAGCTGCATTCGGAGCAGATAGACGACGTCGGCCTCGGCGCATGCCGCGTCCATGTCCTCGGTCACCGAGACGGGCCAACCTTCGAGACTCGCCGGCAACAACGTGCGTGGCGCGACGAGGGTGACCCTTGCGCCCATGGCGGCGAACGCCTTGACACCAGATCGAGCAACCCGAGAGTGTTTGATATCGCCGACAATGGCGATCTTGAGCCCACTGAACGATCCGAGTTCACGTCGAATCGTGTAGCAGTCGAGCAGCGCCTGCGT
>JBPCTU010000315.1:0-6932 GCA_051011515.1 Acidimicrobiales bacterium | reverse complement strand
GTCATTGACGGTTTGGACCGGGTCCGCGGCTCGGCCCGACCCGGGGTCCCAGCCAGAGGCGGCCAGAACCGGCACGTCAGGATTCTCGGGAATGGCGGTGAGCGAAAGCAGCGGTGCGTCGGTACGGGCGAGCAGCCGATCGAATTCGACGTGAAGATGGGGAAAGCCGTTGCCGGCATCGACCCCCCACGTCTTCGACAGAGACGCTGCCAAGTCAGCCTCTTCAGCAAGGATGTCGCCGGCGCGATCTCGTGCTCTCGACGGCTCGATCAGTACTACCAAGGCGTCCGAACCCACACGATCGAACAAGACCTCGTCGACGTCCTCTTCCTCCGCCAGCCATGGCAACCACGATTCCATGCCGTCGAAGGTCTCTCCTGCGCCGAGGCGTTCCCAATGTTCGCGCCCCCAGGGCTCGCGACCGACGAGCGAACGGGCACGTTCCTGGCGCTCGTCGTCGAGCAGGAACTCTCTGCACGCGAAGACCTCGACCTCGGAAATCGCCACAGTGCTGCGTTGGTCCGAGACGGAGAACTCGCTCATCCGGTCGACCTCGTCCCCCCAAAGGTCGATCCGAACCGGCCCATCGGCAGTCGACGGGTATATGTCGAGAATCGACCCCCTGACCGCTACATCACCTCGGTGCTCGACCTGCACGTCTCGGCGGTAACCCATCGACACAAGATCTCGCACGACCTTGTCCAGGTCGACCACATCGCCGACACCGATGACCAGCGGGTCTCCCCCACTCCCAGGGGCCAGGCGCTGAGCAAGGGCACGGATCGGAGCAACAACGACATCTGGTGGATTCGCCGACAGGGACCACAACACACGGTTGCGACGACCCATTGTCTCGATGGTGGGACTCACCCGCTCAAACGGCAGCGTTTCCCAAGCCGGAAACAGCGCGACCGACCCCGACCCCAGAAGCGTGGTGAGCTCGCGCTCGAGCCGCTCGGCGTCAGCGCCGGAGGGGGTTGCGACAACGATGGGTCGTCGTTCACCCAGGTCGGCGACGGCGGCGATTGTCATCGCCCAGGCTGGCTCGGGGACAGCAACCGTTGGTGATGTGCGGCCGAGGGCCGCCAGAACGGCTGGTTCGTCTCGGAGGCGACGAGCTGCGTCGATCAAGCCCAAGGTCAACGCCCCGCGTTGAATCGGTTCATCGCTGCTTCGTAACCTTGGTCGAGGATCATCTCGACGGCGTCCGCCGCCTCCACGGTGCCAATGTCGATTTCTTCGCGTTCGCCACCCCTTGGCCGGGACAGCACATAGTTGGCTCCACGAGCCTGCCCACCTTCTCGGCCGACCCCGACCCGAACCCTTCCGAAATTGTCGTCATGCAGGTGGTTGCGTATCGACTTGAGGCCGTTGTGGCCGGCGAGGCCGCCCCCCAGCTTCACTTTCACCCGGCCCGCCGGCAGATCGAGCTCGTCGTGGACAACAACCAGACGTTCGAGGTCACCGATGCCATACCGCCGGACCAACTCGACGACGGCCCTCCCAGATTCGTTCATGAACGTCTGCGGGAATGCAAGCGCTACCCGCGAGCCGTCAATCCTGATCTCGCCGACCAGCGCCAACTCCTTGCCCTTCCGCAAACGGCCGTCGTGGCGGTCGGCGAGGACCTCGAGTACGGCAACACCAACGTTGTGGCGTGTGCCTTCGTACTTCGAACCGGGGTTCCCCAAGCCGACCACGAGCAGGTCGGCAGGGGTACCGGTACGTTCCTTTTCAGCGCGGCGGCGCCGCAGCACCGGCTCTGCCTATTCGTCGCCGGCGTCGTCGTCGCCGCTGTCGCCGGCATCGTCGGATGTTTCCTCCGACCCTTCTTCGCCTTCGGCGGCTTCCGCGGCTTCGGCGGCTTCCTCTTCGGCAATGGCTTCCATCGTCGAGCGCGTCACCGTGCCAACGGCGACTGCTTCCTCGGGGTCGACCTCGGTGCGAACCCCAGCCGGCAGCGCGATATCAGCAACCCGAATCGAGTCGTTGATCTCCAAGTCGGAGACATCGACGGTGACCTCGTTCGGGATTGTGGTGGGCGTAGCCAGCACAGTAAGGCTGAACAAGGTCTGATCGACCATGCCGTTCTCGTCGGTGACCTTGCGCGGATCACCTTCGAGGATGATGGGAACGTCGACCGAGAGCTCCTGGTTCGGGTCAACTCGGAGAAAATCGACGTGTATGACCTCGTCGCGGTATGGGTGGCGCTGAAGTTCCTTCACGATGGACAACTGCGTGTCGCCATCGAGATCGAGGTTGATCAGCTGGTTGAGCCCCGCGTCGGTGCTGAGTGCCGCCCGGAGCTCGCCGTAGGCAACAGCCACGTTCACCGGGTCTCCACCCAGGCCATACAGCACCCCGGGGATCTTCTCTTCGCGGCGGAGCCGCCTAGTGGAGCTGGATCCCAGCTGCCGACCCAATTCTGCGTTCAATACCAACTCGGCCACGACACATCTCCGAACGACTCAAACCGACCCTTGATGTTATCGCCGCGGTTCGAAAGCTCCCCCCAAAGCGCGGCGTTTCGTCAGACGTCTCGAGCTTCGAGTCTGGCGCTGGCCTGGCTCGACCATGGCCCCAGCGGGGTCCAACCGTCAGGACAGGTTGCGACCACCGAAGATCTCGCTGACGCTGGCGTCTTCGAAGACCGCGTCAATGGCCGCGGCAATGATGGGCGCAACCGAGAGAACCTCGATCTTGTCGCATCGTTTCTCGGAGGGCAGCGGCAGCGTATTGGTCATGGCCACCCGCTCGATGACCGAGTTCTTTATCCGGTCGATGGCGGGATCGGAGAATACGCCGTGGGTGGTGCACGCATAAACCCGCTCGGCGTTGTGTTCGGCAAGCTGCTCGGCGGCAGCCACGATGGTGCCACCCGTATCGATCATGTCGTCGATCAAGACACATGTGCGACCGGCGACCTCGCCCACTACGTCGCGAGCCTCGACCGCGTTCTTCGCGCCCTTCACCCTGCGCTTGTGCACGATCGCCAGGTCGGCGTGGAGTTCGCCGGCGTAACGCTCGGCGACTTTCACCCTTCCGGCGTCAGGTGAGACAACAACCAGGTCGTTTCCAAGCTCGCGCATGTATTCGATGAGCACCGGCATCGCGGTCAAGTGGTCGACGGGTTTGTCGAAGAAACCCTGGATCTGGCCCGAGTGCAGATCGACGCTGACCATCCGCGCAGTGCCCGCGGCGTTGAACATGTTGGCCAAAAGCTTCGCCGTAATCGGCTCGCGCCCCTCGCTCTTGCGGTCCTGTCTTGCGTACCCGTAGAACGGGCAGACCGCGGTGATCCGCTTCGCCGAGGCTCGACGCGCCGCATCGACCATGATGAGCTGCTCCATGATGGAGTCGTTGATGGTGCGACCGTCGGCGGCTGTATGACTCTGGATGATGAAGACGTCGCCCCCCCGCACAGATTGGCCGAAACGGCAGTGGATCTCGCCGTTGGCGAACTCGCCCAGGTTGGCCTCACCCAGCTGGATGCCCAGGTTGTCGGCTATCTCCTCGGCGAGGGGGAGGTTGGAACGGCCCGAGATGAGGTGAAGGCGTTTCTTGGTGACAAGTTCCACAGTTTTTCCTCGTCTGTCCTGGTCTGTCCTGGTCTGTGCCGGCGGACCCTGGCCTGCCCCGGTGTATCCGGGTAGGCCTGGAGCCTGTTCGGGTTGTGTTGGGTGGAGTCGGTGAACGGCCGCAACCTAGTCGGTCGCCACCCCATGATGGAAGGGGCCAGTGACAGTGGCCGGAGCGACGTGGGACCCCGGCTCCAGAACTGCGAAAGGACCAACCCGCGCTGCCTCGCCGACCTCGGCGTCGCGACCCACGGTCTTGGAGACAATGGCGTCACTACCAACCGCGCAGTCGACCAGATGAGTGTCGGGTCCGATCTCCGCTCGCGGCCCAATGACCGTGGATGCTTGGAGAACCGAACCGGGCAAAACAGTCACGTCGGCGCTGAGCGTCACTGTTGCATCGACGTAAGTTCGTTCGGGATCGACCATGGTCACTCCCTGACTCATCCAATGACGGTTGATGCGTCGCCGCAGGGTGGCCTCCACTGCTGCGAGCTGGACGCGATCGTCGACCGGCTGAGCAGCATCGCGATCATCGGTCTGAAACACTCGGACTTGGTGACCGGCGTTGTCCAGCACCTCGACCATGCCGTCAAAATCGAATTCGCCGGTAACCGGGTCTGGCCGAACCCGTCTCAGGGCCGGGGCCAACAACGACATCCTGACTACCGTCACTCCGAGATGCGAGAGCCAGGGGTCGGCCAGACTGGTCGTTGCCGGCACGACACGCTGGACGAGAGCCGGGTCGTTGCCGGGAACCAAGTGGCCAAACCCGGCACCAGCCCCTGGAGGAGAAGCCAATACGGTCGCCGCAGCGCCTTCGGCACGATGCGCTGCGACCAGTTCAGCAACAAGTTCCGGATGTAGCAGCGGGAGGTTCCCCGGCAAGACGATGACATCAGGGTCGTCGTCATAGTCGTTGACTCCTCCGCCCACGCACACATCTCCGGCAGCAGACTCCGCCAGAGAATCGAGGCCGACCAAGGCCGCGTGAGCAGAACCACGACCCGTGTGTTGCTCCGCGATCATCAATCTCAGGTCGGTCGCTCGGCCGCTCAGAGCCTTGGCAACGCGATCCGCTCCGTCGCCGAGGACAACAACAATCCGCTCTGGCTGGACGGACTCGAGGGACTCGATCGCGTACTGAAGCATGGGTCGACCACACAGCTCATGGAGCGCCTGCGGGGAGGACGACCGCATGCGATCGCCCGGAGACGCAGCCAGAATGAGTGCGGTACAGCGCCGTCCGAGCATGATGCGACCTCGTTAGCCGATCCTAGCCGGCACGGCTGGTGAGGGATCCACGCACATCGTCGAACGTAGTGTCGGGAAACTCCTCCTGAGTCTTGCGTCGGAGCGTGACGACGGCTCCGATGATGAGTGCGATCAAGATCAAAGACGTCGTCCAACCTTGGAACGACTTACCCGGGCTCCACCAAGCCAGCAGAAGGATCAGGAAGATCACGCCCGCGACCACAGCGCCCGTCGACGCGTTCAAGGCAGGAGCAAACGCCCGGCGAGTGGCCCCGGCCCACCGGTGATCGCCCATCAGTGACGTGAACAACACGATCAGTACCCCGTATATGAGGATCGACCAGCCCATCTCTCGTAGCAGTTCGGTGGCGACGGCCGCAGCCACGTCGGCCGTTGTCCGGCTGGCCGGGTCTTCGACGATCGCGTTGATCAGAGGGCCGAGAGTGATGGCGCGCACGATCAACACGATGAAGCCCACACCCATGAGGCTCCAGCCCACCAGCCTGAGAGTCTTGAGACGTCGCCCCTGGTCGACGTACACCGCCGCGGCGTAGAGCAGAACCACGACAATGAGCAGGAACCACGTCAGAAAATCGAGGACCTGGACAAGCTGCTGGGCGTTGTCGAGTTCTTCGGACTCGAAAATGACAATACGCCCGGCGTCATCGGGGATGGAGTCAAGCCTCTCCTCGGATATCCCGATGGACTCACCAACCGACACGACCAGTGGTCTGAGTTCAAGCGCCACAACACCATCTGCTGTCGATATCCCTTCCCGCGTGTCGTCTCGCAGGATGGCAACGAGCGTTTCGTGCGCTCGGCGATTGGCTTCCTCCCAGATGGCCTGAAAGGCGTCCGACGAGAGCAACAATTGAACCCCATCGGTCAACGGCCCCCGGAGCGCACCCGCTATCGGCCCGGCCAAACCACTCAGATCCTCTGGAAGGGTCTCCTCGAGGCTGGCCGCGACATCACCCTCGTCGTAGGCCGTCTCCACGAGGTAAGTGGCCAGTGTTTCTTGGACCTCTGGCTCCTCGAGCAGGCCAGTCGAGAGCTCGACCCACTCGTCAGTGTCCAGAAGCTGGGTCTTTCCCCAGACGCTGAAGACGGTGACTATCGCCAGGATCGTTGCGACGATCAGGAGTGTCTTCGTCAATAGCGAACTCTTCGGGGCCTGCTCAACGGCCTCCTCGGCTATATCGGGCGCGCCGTCATCGTCAACACCAGCGGTTGATGCCACTGCGGCATCTACACCGTCAACTACTTCCTCGACGCTTGCTTCCGCGTCGGATTCGCTCCCGCTATCCGCGTCATCGGTTGCCATCAAAGCCCCTTGCCACCTCGTAGGGGGCGTACCGTATAGGACTTGCCCTGTGGCGTCACCCTGAGCGTCGGCCCTCGATCGCCGGGAGGATTACACCTTCATGCTCGGGCGTCGTCGATCAATCGAACATATGCCGCGATCGCATGGTCGGATATCGCGTTCCGTCCCCATGTGGCCTTCAGGCCCTGCCATCGATCTTCGGCTCGCTGACGGGCATTCAAGGCGGCGACCCGACCGTTTCGGTCCAGGTACACGAGCTCACCCGCATGCCGATACCCGAAGAACGGTGGTGGGACCCGGGCCACGATGTCGTTGTTGTTGACCCACCTGATGTGGGTCAACTCGCCACTTCGAACGTATCTATCGGTACCAACCCGGGGACTCCCGAAGGTGTAGAGCTCCTCGACCTGAACCTCGCGGTATTCCGCACGACAGCGCAGAGCGCAGATCATCGCCATTGCGCCACCCAGCGAATGGCCGGTGAACCACAGACGTTTCGTGGTCGCTGCGAGCTCCGGTTCGATGGTGGGCCAAAGATCGTCCACCTCCCGGTCGAAGCCGCGGTGGACGCGCCCTCGCGTGGCCGCGGGGACGGTGAAGAAATCGAGACTGGCCCGGACGTCATTCCATTCCGTGCGTTCGGTGCCCCGGCAGACGACGACGCAGTCCGATTCGGACTGCAACACGTACGCCTGCGCGCCGTCATTCTCGATCATTGCTGACTGGTCGAATCCCAACCGGGTCAAAGCCTCGAAACTCTCGGCATTGTCCAGGTA
>JBPCTU010000314.1:0-15762 GCA_051011515.1 Acidimicrobiales bacterium | reverse complement strand
CTTCAGAGCAGTGGAGATTGCGTTCCGTTTGTCGGGCCGATTGAGCACCAGGTAGCCCACTCGATCCCGTCGTTCGGTGTAGACGATTCCGTCCATTGGTGGTCCTCGCCGTCGATTGCTCGCCGCGTTAATGGCGGGCCGAATTCCTGAACATTAATCTCAGGATTCTTGGGAGGGGATCGTGTGCCAACCGCAATGCTCATAGGAGGTCGCGGTTTCATCGGATCGGCGATGGTGCCGCTGCTGGTCGCGCGCGGTTTCCGCGTTGTGTGTGTGGAGCCGACGGCGACAACTCTTGGCCGCTTGACGCCCTGGGCCGATCAGGTGGAGTTGGTGAACGCCTCGGTGGCCGACCCGGAAGCATTGCAGCAAGTTGTCGAGGCCCACTCGCCCGACTGCATGGCCAATCTCGTGTTTGCGCACGGCCCGACCATTGCTCAGGAGCTGGACGTCATGGCTCGTGGCGTATGGAACACATTGGACGCAGCCAGTTCGGGCGGGTGTGACCGCGTGGCTCTGGCGAGTTCTGTGCGGGTTTACGGCCCGCAGCGAATACACGGCGCTGAGACCATGGTCAACGAGGAGTCGGTCTGTCGGCCGAGCATTCGTTATGGCGTCGTGAAGTTGATGGCTGAGTACTTGGCGGAGGACTATCGACGCAAACACGGACTCGTCGCCACGGCACTGCGTATCCCCATGGTCTACGGGCCGGGTGTCAAGCGCGGCGCCGAAGGGGTGAACGTGCCGGCAGTTGCCGCAGCGACGGGTGAAGCGCACGTATTGCCTTGTGACCCAAATGCTCGTTTGTGCCTGGCCCACGTCGGTGACGTTGCGGCCTGTTTGGTGGACTTCATCGACCCTGATTTAACACCACCGAGTCACGCGGTCTACGAGCTCGGCGGAACGACGCTCAGCTACAACGAGATGGTCGAGTGCGCGTCGTTGGTGGTCGGCGGGGCGATCCCGGTCTCGTTCGAACCGGACGGTCGAGGCCGGGAGCACGACTACGCCTACCTCCTCGACAACACACGGCTGAGGACCGAGTACGGCTTCGAGCACCGCTCGGTGACCGAGGGTTACCGCGAAGTCATCGACGGTTTGCGAGGCGGCCATGATTAGCCAGATCCAGGGTCACAACCTGGTGAGCGACACCATCGGCGGGTCGTTTGACTGGGCCGTTGCTGACCATCCTGACCAAGTGTTCGCGTACTTCGAGGACGAATCGTTCACCTTGGCCGAACTGGATCACATGGCGAGGCGCGTCCAGGCCGCCTTTGTCACCGAGGGTCTGGTCCATGGGGATCGTGTGGCGGTGTTCATGTACCCGTCGCCGTGGCATCTGGCAGTGATCTTCGCGTGTGCCCGTATGGGTGTCGTGTGGTGTCCGCTCAACGTGGCCTTGGCCCGCAATGACTTGACCTACACGCTGCACGATCTGTCGCCCCGCCTGATCCTGGTCGACGACGATCTTGCGCCGGGTCTGGATGTTGTGGTCGAAGCCGATACCGAGCTCGCCCAGATCGGGTCGGTCAGATGCGCGACATACTCCGGCAAGGCTGGAGCCGCATTCGACGAAGCCTGGTTGGGTGGCGGCGGAGAGGAAGGATCGGCGCAGTCGCAGGTCGCAGCGTCGGACACGTTTGCGATCATCTACAGCGGTGGCACGACGGGGCGGCCCAAGGGCATCGAGATCTCGCAGTTCTACTGTGTGTCCGCAGCGCTGAGACTGAGCGAGATGGCCGACTTCGGCGAAAGAGAGGCCTTCTTCAGCGTCCTCCAGTTCTCGCACGCCTGGACGCCCATAACGATCATGCCGTTCTGCTTGATCTTCGACCATGTGTTCGGGTTCTGGCGGTGGTGGAGTGCTGCCGGGTTCGTCGACGCAGTCAAGAGGATGGGAGCGACGGTTGTCGATCCATACGCCGGCATGGTGTCGACCTTGTTCCTGGCCGATGCCGAACGAGCCGAGGGCGCTACGACTCCCGATTTCCCCGCTCGACTCTCGATCGCCGGGTGGGGTGGCGACGAAGAGGCGTCGAAACGCATCCGGCGACAGTTCGAGGACCAGTTCGGTGTGCGCACGCTGCAGATGTACTCGTTGACCGAGGTCGGGCCACTGGCATGTGTCGAATGGGAGAACGAAGAGCAACGTTTCGGTTCATCGGGCAAACCACGGGGGTGGTACGACGTCGTGATCGCCGACGACGATGGCATGCCGCTGCCCCAGGGAGAGATCGGCGAGATACTGGTGCATCCGAAGTACCCCAACATCATGGCCAAGGGTTACATCAACCGAGCCGAGGACACGCTCGAGACTTGGCGTGACCTGTGGGTTCACACGGGCGATCTCGGCTACTTCGACCCCGACGGTTACCTGTACTTCGTCGGACGTCAGGGTCATTTCCTCCGTAGGCGCGGGGAGCTGGTGTCGGTGTCCGAAGTCGAGTCCATCATCGGCGAGATGGAGGCCGTCAAGGAGGTCGCAGTGTTCGCAGTCCCGTCCGAGATGGGTGAAGACGACATCATGGCGGTCCTAACCGCGGCCGACGGCCACGAGCTCACGCCCCAACAGGTTGTCGACCACTGCGCGTACGAACTGGCCGCCTTCAAGGTTCCGCTTTACGTTCAGGTCATCGACTCGATGCCGCGCAGCGCCACCAAACAAGAGATCGAGCGTTTTCGCCTGACCGAGATTCCGCGCGGCGAGCCGCTTCGCGCGACGAGGCGAGAGGCGGCGATGTGACACACCCAGCAGTGGGGATTCCCACAATGGCGTCGCTCACCCGGGCGATATTCCGGCGTTACTCCGACCAGCGCGCCATCCGGACCGAGGCAGGTCGAGACATCTCCTACACCGAGCTGGAAGGACGCGTGAACCGGCTCGTCAACGTGCTCGTGGACGGCCTCGGTCTGAAGAAGGGCGACCGTCTGGCCATCTTGGCGAACAACTGCGCCGAATACATCGAGGTGGATTTCGCGTGTGCGTTGGCCGGGGTGGTGAAGGTTCCCCTGTACGTGCGTAATGCCCCGGCCGAACACCTTCACTTCATCGTGGACTCCGGTGCGACGGCGCTCATTTCCGAACCAGCGCACCTGCCGCCGCTACTGGCCGAGATGGATGACGACTGGGGCCCGGTATCGGGTCGAGTGTTGGCATTGGGCCAAGACGCGGTGCTGGACGCACCGGAAGTGGTGTCCTACGAGGATGCGATAGGCGCGGCCTCCGACCGGCGTACCGACGTGGAGGTTTCACCCGACGACTACTACCAGATCCGGTATACGTCGGGAACCACTGGCCGCCCCAAGGGAGCGGCGACCGATCACCGTGGGATGGTTGCGGCGTCGATAGGCAACGTGATGTTCCACAGCTTGGAGTGCGCGATTGGCCCCGGCGACGTGGTGGGCCATGTCATGCCCTTCAGTCACGCATCGGCGTTCAACATCGCCGGGCATTCGTGGGTGGGCGCTTCACACCTGCCCATCTCGAAATGGGATCCCGACCGGTACCTGCGTCACGCTCAGGAAGATCGCGTCTCGATCTCGATGATGGCCCCGACGATGATCGCCATGTTGGTCAACGAGAGCGAGTCGCTGGGCTCCACCGACACGTCGAGCCTGCGGACCATCAGCTACGGCGGTGCGCCGATCGCCGAATCGGTGCTCGAACGCGCTTTGTCGTCGTTCGGGTCGATCTTCACCCAGGGGTATGGCAGCACCGAAACCCCGAGCATGGTTGTTTGGCTGGAAAAACGCGACCACGTCCTGGGTAGCGAACGGCTCCAGTCATGTGGCCTTCCCTGTTACTGGGCCGACGTCGACACGTTCCGGCCCGATGGAACGCGATGTGATCCCGGCGAGATCGGTGAGATCTGGACAAGGAGTCCCAGTGCGTTGCGCGAGTACATCAACCAGCCGGAAGCTACGGCTGCGGCCATGGAGCACGGTTGGTACCACAGCGGTGACATGGCACTCCGCGATGAGGAGGGGTACTTCTTTCTCAAGGACCGTAAGAACGACATGATCATCAGCGGTGGGTACAACATCTACCCCGCCGAAGTGGAGAACGCATTGATGAGCCATCCCTCGGTCCTCGAGTGTGTGGTTGTTGGCATGCCGGATGAACAGTGGGGCGAGGTGGTCAGCGCTGTTGTGCGATTACGTCCCGGCGAGTCGGCCGAGGCCGATGAATTGGCCAAACACTGCACGACCAGCGTCGGCTCCTACAAGCGGCCTCGGCGGTTCGTGTTCGCCGACGAGCCGCTGCCCAAGAGCGCGGTCGACAAGCTGCTTCGGCGGGTGGCGCGCGAGAAGTATTTCCCGGCAAACAAAGACGTGACCCCATGATCAATGTCGGAACCACGTTGCCAACCTGGGGTACTCCGGTCACCGAGACCGGACTCCACGCCCTCGCAGCCATGGTCGAGGACGCCGATTTGGATGCGATCTGGTTTGGTGACCATCTGTTGTTGTCGGCCAGGGACGTCGAGACCTACCCGTATTGGGAGAAGTTCCTCCTGCCGGTCGAAGACGACTGGTTCGACCCTTTGATCTGCGCCGCTCAGGTCGCCGGACGCCCGTCCTCGACCGACGTGGTCATCGGTGTCGCATTGGCGGCAGTAAGGCCGCCGCTCGAGCTGGCTCGTCAGATGGCGTCGTTGTCTTGGTTGGCGGGTGAGTCGAAGGTTGTTCTCGGAGTCGGGACCGGATGGTCACGTGCCGAACACGAGGCGATGGGAATGGATTTCGACACCAGAGGTCAGGCACTGGATCACGCCATCGATCTCATCCGTCAGGTCTGGACGGGCGAGCCCGAGCCGGGGGACTACGGCCGTTTCCACATCCCGCCGGGCACGTTCACGAATCCGCAGCCGGCACAAGAGATATCGATCCTCGTAGGCGGCAACGCCAACGTGCCGCTGCGTCGTGCGGCGCGACGTGGCGATGGCTGGGTCGGATATCTGGCAGATTGGGAAGACGACTGCGCCAGCCTCAGCGAGCTGGTCGACCGGCTGCACGGGTATTGCGCCGACATCGGACGCGACCCGGCAGAGCTAGAGCTGGCGGTGGTGCAGACAGTGCCTGGTCGGGTGACCAAGGATGCCGACCCCCGCAGCAGGATCGCGGAGTTGTTCGAACAGTACGCCGCCATCGGCGTGACCCGAGTGAGCATGGGTATGGGATGGCATGACCTGGATGCGGTTCGCAGGTTCCTCGCGGCGGCCGCCCAGGCTCGAGGATGATACGGAAGAGGACCAGATGATCGAACCCTCATCGGAGGAGTTGGCGGCCAAGGACGCGATCCGGGACGTCGTAATGCGGTATTGCCGCGGTGTCGACCGCCTCGATGTCGAGCTGTTGAAGACCTGTTATCACTCCGACAGCTACGACGACCACGGCCACTTCAAGGGTAATGGCCACGACTTTGCCGAGTTCATCGTCGAGTCGCTCCCGAAACGTACACACCACTCCACCCACTCGGTCGGCAACGTCTTGATCGAGCTGGATGTCAACAACCCGGATCGGGCCACCGCCGAGTCCTACAGCCTGGCCTACCTGCGCCGCACAGCTGACGACGGTACTGAGTGGCTCGACTTCTTCTCCGGACGGTATGTAGACCGGTTCGAGAAACGCGAAGGCGACTGGCGTATCGCTCACCGCGTAGTCGTCCACGACTGGTCGGCGTCTGCCAGCCTCGACGGCACGAGCTTCCCCTTGCCGATGGACACGTTCATACAGGGTCTGCGGGGACGTAGCGATCTCATATACCTGGAGGAAGAGATTTGAGATTCGGAATCAACCACTTGTTCTCGGGCCGCCAGGACACCGACGCAGGTCGGATCTATGGCGAGGCCCTCGATCAGATCGTTTTGGCCGAAGAGCTCGGCTTCACCTCGGTCTGGATGGCGGAGCACCACTTCTCCAACTACGGGCTATTGCCCCACCTGGGAACGTTCGCCGCAGCGGCGGCCGCCAGGACGTCGACGATCAGGCTCGGGACAGCGGTGCTGGTTTTGCCGTTCGGTCACCCGATCCGCATGGCCGAGGAAATGGCAATGGTCGATGTTTTGTCGGGTGGACGCCTCGAGCTGGGAGTGGGACGGGGTTACCAACCCAAGGAGTTCGGTGCTCTGGGGGTGGACCAGGAGAAGTCCCAGGAGTTGTTCGACGAATACCTCGAGATCATGCGCCTGGCATGGACCAACGAGCGTATGAGCTTCAGTGGCCGGCACTTCCAGCTCGAAGATGTGGAGGTACTCCCGAAACCGGTCCAGCCGGGCGGTCCGCCGGTGCGGATCGCCGCGATCAGCCGAGCCACCTACGAACGCCTCGGGGCGCGTGGCGAGTTGCTCATGTTGTCGCCGAACTTCACCCCTATTTCCACCATCCAAGCGAACCTGGTCTCGTATCGCGGTGCGGCGGCTGAGGCGGGACACGACCCTGCGTTGATGTCCACCCCTCCCATGATCCAGCAGGTGTACATCGACGAGTCCGACGAGGTCGCCAAGTCCGAACCCGAGCCTTATGCGATGTGGTTCTTCGGCAAGTTCTCGGAGATCCTTCCCGGAACCGACGGCACCGATGTCGCGTCTCAGTACGAGGATTATCTGAAGATCAGGGACTCCGTCGACTCGGTGAGCTACGACCGCATTGTGCGCGAGGGTGCCGCATTCGGCGACTACAAAGCCATCATCGACAGGTTCCGGATGCTCGAAGAGGAACTCGGCGTCGAAGAGATTGCCTGCTGGTTCAGCTTTGGCGATCTGCCCCACGAGCGTGTCGTCGAGAACATGAAGATGTTCGCCGACAAGGTGCTGCCCGAGCTGACTACGTGAACAGATTCGGGGGCGTCGCTGCGCTTGTCGTCGGTGGTGGTTCGGACGGGCCGGCTCGCGGCGTCGAGGATGTGCCACTCGGCAACGGGCGAGCCATCGCGATGCGTCTGGCCAGCGAAGGTGCAGAGGTTGCGGTCACCGATGTCAACTCCGAGTCCGCCGAGGCGACCGTCGAGGCGATGGGTTCTGGCCTCGCGATCACGGCGGATGCTGCAGATCCGGAGGCTTGCCGGGGGGCGGTTGCCACAGCGGAGAGTCGCTTGGGCAGGCTGGACGTCGTCGTCTTGAACGTGGGGATCTCCGGTTGGCAGAAGATCAAGACCCAGACTGTCGAGGATTGGCAGACCACGGTCGATGTGAACGTCACGAGCAACTGGGTCACCGCCCAGGCGGCGCTGCCAGCCATGATCGACAGAGGGCATGGGGTATTCGTGTTCGTCACGTCGCTTGCTGCGGTGGTCTCGTCGGGCAACTCAGTGGCCTACGAGGCGACGAAGTCGGCCCAACTCGGGGTCATGCGCCACGTCGCTGTGCGATACGCCGATCGTGGGATTCGCTCGAATGCCCTGGTGTTGGGGGTCATCGACTCGACCATGGTTCGTAAAGCTTTCGGCAACACCGGCGGTGATCACGAGTCCCGAGATTCGATGGCGCCGATGGGCCGCCAAGGCCGTCCGGAAGAGGCTGCGGCTGCGGCAGCGTTCCTGGCTTCGGATGATGCGACCTACATCACCGGCACATCGCTGGTTGTCGACGGTGGGATCACTGCGGCGCTCTGAGGCGACCTCAGGCGACCGTCAGGTCGAGATCAACCATCAGCTCGTTAGCCAACTGTTCGAGCACCGACTTCAGTTGGTCATCGGCGACACCCGCCGGAACGCCGAGGAGAGCAGAAGCCTCGAACAACATCCCTCCGGCCATAGGCGCGTTCGCAGTGCTGGTCTCCAGCTCCTTGATCGTGACGTTCAGATCGGCCAGCGTCTGGGAGATCTCCTCGATGATGCCGGGCCGGTCTTGCCCCACCAGGTTCAAGGCGAGCTGGCGTTCGCCGGCTTCGGGCTCGGCGTCCTCGGCCCGGGTGACCGTGATGTCGAGCAGGCCTTGTTCGGACAGTGGTTGGAGCGCTGTGATGAGTTCGTCGGCGCGGGTGTCGGGCACGCTCACCTGGACGATGCCGGCGAACTTGCCGGCCAGCTGGCCCATTCTGCTCTCGTCCCAGCTACCACCGTTGTCGGCGATCACCCGGGCCAAAGCGTTCACCAACCCCGACTGATCGTTGCCGATGGCGGTCAGCACCAGTGTTGTCATGCAGCGAGCCTAGTCACGCAGGATTCGTGATGAGCTGGTCGATGATCGGCGTCAGTTCGGCAACGAGCGTGCTTGGCGGAACCGAGCCCCCTCCCGCTCGCAGGTCAGCAACCTGCTCAGCGCCCAGGTTCGCTTCGAGAGCCGCCACGTGGCCCGAGTAGTCGAACCTCGCCATGCCGCGTGGGCCCCGGGCAACGTCTGAAGCTCCCATGCATCGCGCGGCCGCGTGGTGTTCGTCAACAGTCGCCAGGAGCATCGACAACGACAAGAACGAGTACTCCCGAACCCGCCGATTCCCCCGAGCCAGGCTGGCGATCGAGGGTGTAAGGAGCAGTGATCGCAGCAATCGGACTGCTTCAGCGTGTGATCGGGCCATGGACGACAGGAGCACCAACAGTAGGGAAGTGATGATCGAGTTCTGGAGCGCGGCCATTCGTTCCAGCGCGTCCGAATACGCCACTCTTGCTCGGTCGTTGTCCTGGCCGAAGGAGATTCCACCTTGAAGGCAGGACACGAGCGCACGATCAAGTGGCCTTGGCGAATCGCCGCCAATTTCGGAGGCCCGGTCGAGGACCTCGGCCAGCTCCCCGCTAGGCCTTAGTTCAAAGGCAAAGATCACCCCGGTGATGATGGCCAGAATGTTCGCGTCCACCGATGTCTCGTCGATGATCACTTCGTCGATGGCAAGTTGCTCGGCCTCCGAAATCCAAGACTCACCCGTTAGGCCGTCGTAGCCGAGCCTGGCGACGGTGGAACAGGCCAGAGCGAGGCTGTTCGGCGGGCTTGTGGAGCGTTCGCGCGCCCGACGCCAGGTGGCGACGATGTCTTCTGGGGGGAACACCGTCGGGTCGGGCTCATCGCCTGCATAGAGGAGGGCCCCCAGAATCGAATCCCATCCTTCGGTCTGCTCTATGCCGTCGACTCTCGCGAGTTCGATGAGAGCCGGGCGCGCGACGGGTCCACACCACCATGCAGGGCCCAGTGCGGTGGCGATACGGCTTGCCAACTCTTCGTGGCCCCCATCGATCAGCCACTGGATGGCGGCATCGAGGCTGGAGTTCTCGGCGTCGAGAAGCGCCAGCGCTTCGAGTTGTGCGGGTGTGTCGAACATCGCCGCGAAACGTTCTGCCACTGACACCACCCAACGTGCATGGGCTCTGCGCGTCTGCTCGGCGTGCCCGCCTTTCGCCAGCCTCTCGGTGGCGAAGGTTTTGATCGTGTCGAGGTATCTGTACCTGGTCGAGCCGCGATGGGTTCGCGACACGAGCAACGACTTGTCCACCAGCTGCGCGATAGCCGGTACAACTGCCTTCCGATCGATCCCCGTGCTGGTTGACAGCGCCTCGGCTGCATCGAGCCCGAAGTCGCCGGGGAACACCGCCAGCATGGCGAACAGGTCTCGTTCGTGTTCCCCGAGAAGTTCGTAAGACCAGCCGATCGTGGATCGTAGGGTCTGTTGGTGGTGGGGGGCAGTGCGTTTTCCGCCGGACAGCAGGTCGAGAGCGTCATCGAGCCGTGTCTCTATCTCGCCCGGCGTCATCGACGGTGTCTGAGATGCCGCTAGCTCGACGGCAAGTGGCAAACCGTCGAGACGACGAATTATCGAGTTGATGGATTCCTGCGACTCGGCATCGACCACGAAGGCCGGGTTCGCGCTCACCGCGCGATCGACGAATAGGCGGGCGGCCTCAGGACCGGGGAGTGGCCCGAGCGAGTAGAGGAGCTCTCCATCAACCCTGAGCGGTTCGCGGCTCGATGCCAGGATCGAGAGGTTGGCGCAACGGGTGACCAAAGAGTCGATGACGCTCGCGGCCCCGTCGACCACATGTTCGCAATTGTCGACGAGTAGCAGCGACTGGCGACTCTGGAAGAAGTCCAAGAGCTGGTCGAGTGGATCTTCGGTGCCGGTTCCAGGGTTCAACCCGAGGGCCGTGGTGATGTGGCGGGCGACAAGGTCGACGGAACGGAGGGAGGAGAGTCCCGCGAACCACACGCCGTCGTCGAAGCGGTCTCGGACTTCCGAGGCTGATGCCAGAGCGAGCCTGGTTTTACCCACGCCGCCTGGGCCGGTGATGGTTGTGAGCTTGTTCGTGACGATCTGCCCCGACACCGCCTGGAGTTCGCCGTCACGCCCGATGAAGCTGCTGTGCATCGTGGGGAGGTTCGTTGGTGCTGGGCGTGCGGGCAGCGGTACCGGCTCGGGGCTCGGACTGTCGACGGCGATCTCGGCGTCGAGGTCGAACAGCTCGCGGCTGGGTTCGATGCCGACCTCCTCGAGGAGTAGATCTCGGTAATCCTGAAACGCGCGGAGCGCTTCGGTTCTCCGACCCGCGTCGGCGAGAGCCCTCATGAGGAGCATTCGAGGCCTGTCGCGTAGCGGGTTGCTCAGTACCAGGGCTTCGACATCGGCAATCGTGCTGCTGTCCCCGGCCGCCAATCGCGCCGCGATGCTCTCGGTCTGAGCGGTTGAGTGAAGCTCGCTGAATCGCACCGCCGTTCCGATGGCCCAGGCCTCGTGCGCGAACTCGTCGAGGACCGAGCCAGTCCACACCCGAAGGGCGCTGTCGTACAGTTCGACCTGATCGTTTGGGTCAGCCGTCCTGGCGGCTTGAACCGCTGACTCGAAATGACCAGCATCGATGTCGTCGGTGGCCAAGGCGTAGCCGGAGCCGCTTGTCACCACCACGTCCCCGATGAGCTTTCGAAGCCTCGACGCCGCCGACCTGCGGTCAGGCCGTTGACCTGCAGCGGCCCCAAGATCTGGAAATAGAGGCCTTCGCCAGCCATGGCCTCACCCTATGCCTGTTGGCGGATTCGTTGGCGCCCTCGGCAGTATTCGAACCTGCGCACATGGCTCCGGAAGCCAATGCTCTATCCCCTGAGCTACGAGGGCGGGGTCGCTCATCATAGGTGGGCGGTCAGGGTTCCTCCACGGCCGATGCATCGACAGGTATCCCGGCCCAGGTGAGCAGTTCGATCGTTTCGGCCAGTGGCAGCCCGACCACGTTCGACTTGCTGCCGTCGAGCAGCTCGGTAAAGGCACGAGCTGAACCTTGAAAGGCCAGGGCCCCAGCCTTGTCGTCGGCCTCGCCCGTGGCCAGGTATTCGTCTATGGCTCGGTCATCGAGGGAGTCGATGCGAAGTGTGCTGACCGCGATTCTGTCCTCGGCTGATCCGTCAGGCAGCAGGATCGCAACAGCGGTGATCACCTGGACGACGTTTCCGGACTGGGCTTCGAGCATTGTACGTGCGTGATCATCGTCGTCGGGTTTGCCGAGGATCTCCTCGCCTAGGCAGACAATGGTGTCGGCAGCAAGAACCGGCCTGGTGCTGGATGCAACGGCGTTGGCCTTGGCCCTTGCTGTCGCGAGCACCGCTTCCAGGGGTTCGAGGCCGTTGCTTATGCCCCGTTCGTCGACTTCGGCCGGTACCACCGCGACGGGTACACCAACCATGGCGAGCAGCACTCGTCGCCGAGGCGACGCTGACGCCAGGGTGACTTGGGGGTCCTGGTCGACCCCTGTCGGCGAGTCAGCCACCGGATACCAGTGTTTCGGCTTCGACGTCCAATAGAGCGCTCGATTCGGGTTCGTCCAGCCAGCCGTCGGGCAAAGCCGGGCGTTTCGGGCCCCCGTTGTGACTGCGGGGGATCCTGATCGCATCTGTTGGCAGGGTCGCGCTGAGGTCGGTTGTTGCGAGTAAATCGTCGAGGTCGCTGAGCGACCGGATCTCCTGGATCTGGCGCCTGAACTCGCCGCCTACCGGCATGCCGGTCATGTACCAGATGGCGTGTTTCCGGAACCCTCGGAGGGCGTCTTCGCTACCCATCCATTCCACGAGCAGTTTTGCCTGGCGGCGCATGGCTTGCGCTACATCGGCCATTGTCGGGAGTGGACCGGCGGGCGAACCGTCGAATACTCGTGCCAGGTCTCGAAAGAGCCAGGGTCTTCCGAGGCACCCTCTCCCTATGACCACGCCGTCGGCTCCGGTAGAACGAAGCATCCGAAGCGCGTCGTAGGGCTCCCAGATGTCGCCGTTGCCGAGAACCGGGATGGTGTGGACTTGGTTTTTCAGCTCGCCGATGGCCGCCCACTGGGCTTCACCCGAGTAGAGCTGTTCGACCGTGCGAGCGTGAAGCGCAACGGCCGCAGCGCCCTCCGCTTCGGCTATCCGGCCGGCGTCGATGTAGGTGAGGTGGCGATCGTCGATACCCATGCGGAACTTCACGGTCACCGGTACCGCACCATCGGCCGCAGTGACCGCCGCCTTCACTATCTCTTGGAAGAGGCGGCGACGAAATGGCAGCGCTCCGCCACCACCATGGCGGGTGACCTTCGGCACCGGGCACCCGAAGTTCATGTCGATGTGATCGACCCGTTGTTCTTCCAGAAGCATTCGGACCGCGGCGGCCAAAGAGGAGGGTTCGGTGCCGTACAGCTGGATGCTTCGTGGAGTCTCGCCCGGGCCGAATTCGGCAAGCTTCAGCGTCTTGCGGTGCCGTTCCACGAGGGCCCTCGCAGTGATCATCTGGTTGACGAACAGCCCCGGCTCTACGTCTTGTCGCGTCCGGGTTCCGGCTGTGGCGAACTCCCGACATACCCGGCGGAATGGCGCGTCGGTAACACCGGCCATCGGAGCCAGGACGACGGGCGGCCACACACGCAGTGGCCCGATCTCGAGGGCGGCGAATTCGCCGGCCTCCGCCGCGGGCACCCCGTTGTTGACCCAGGTTCTGGCTTCGGGTTCGGTGCGCTGGTCCACCCTGTCAGCGTAGGAGCGAACGCGCGCGAAATCGGGGCTGCTAATTCGCATCCGGATCAGGTACAAGCTCGTACCCTGGCGAGCAATGATTGTCGACCTACTACAGACCGCCCTGCGCAAGTCGTTGGTTGCCCTGGATGTGAACCCTGTTCCGGAAGTAATCGGCCTCGAGCGGCCCGCGAATCGCGATCACGGCGACTGGTCTTCGAATGTGGCGTTGGCAGCGGCGAAAGCGGCTGGCCGAAACCCCCGCGAGTTGGCACAGGAGATCGCCGACAGCATCAACGCCGATCTTCCTCCTCATGTCGATTCTGTGGAGGTGGCCGGCCCCGGCTTCGTGAACTTCCGACTGTCCGGCGGGTGGCTGCATAATGTTCTCAGCGACGTCGTCGCCGCTGGTCCGCACGGATTCGGGCGCAGCAACGCTGGCGAAGGCACCCGGGTCATAGTCGAATTTGTCAGTGCGAACCCGACGGGTCCGCTTCACGCTGGTCACGCCCGCGGTGCTTGTTACGGCGACGCCGTTGCCCGGCTTCTCGAAGCAACAGGCAATGCCGTCGCGCGCGAGTTCTACGTAAATGACCGGGGTACGCAGATGCAGACCTACGCTGCTTCATTACAGGCTCGGAAGGCAGGCCAAGAACCCCCTGAGGATGGTTATCAGGGGCAGTACATCATCGACTGGTCCCAACTGATGCCCGATGGTGCCGACCCTCTCGAGTGGGGTTATGCACACGCGCTCGCCGACCAGGCCGAGGTCCTGGAGTCGTTGGGAATCACCTTTGACCGATGGTTCAGCGAAAGGTCGATGGTCGACGATGGCCGGATCGAGCAGACGCTGGAAGATCTTCGCGGCCACGGCGTCGTGTACGAAGCCGATGACGCGACCTGGCTGCGGTCCACGGACTACGGGGACGATAAAGACCGCGTCGTGGTTCGGAGCGACGGTGACTACACCTACATCGCGCCCGACATCGCCTACCACCGAGACAAGTTCGCTCGGGCCGACAAGCTCGTCGATGTGCTCGGCTCCGACCACCACGGATACGTGCCTCGGATGCGGGCCGCGATGCAGGCATTGGGTCACGGTCCCGACGAACTCGAGATGCCCATCACCCAGATGGTCAGGCTTCTCCGCGATGGCGAGGAGGTCAAACTGTCGAAGCGGACAGGCGACATCATCGAACTACGAGAGCTGGTGGACGAGATCGGTGCTGACGCGACCCGGTTCACGTACCTGCTCCAATCGGTGGACTCACCACAGACTTTCGACTTGGCAGTCGCCGCCTCCAAGGCAATGGAGAATCCGGTCTTCTACGTTCAGATGGCGCATGCCCGGCTCCGTTCCATACAAAGGAAGACCTCCGAAGCCGGGATCGAGCGCAGGGTGTTGAGCGAGGTGGAGCTGTCGAGACTCACCCACGAACGGGAACTGGAGATCCTGCGTCAACTCCACGAGTTCGCCGACATCGTCGAGATCGCGGCCCGCGAGATGGCACCCCACAAGGTCGCCAACTGGTTGCGTGAGTTCGCAGCTGCCGTTCACGGCTTCTACCACGACTGTTATGTGATGGGGGACGGCGTTGATCCTGAACTGACCCAGGCCCGCCTGTGGTTGGTGGAGGCGGCGCGTATCGGCCTGGTCGCCGGGCTGGCTCTCCTAGGCGTCTCGGCCCCGGATGCGATGTAACTAGGCATGGGTAACTAGGTATGGCCGGTCCTGTCCCCACCTCGCTCCTGCCCGACACCGCGTCGATCGACCCCGACGGGATGTTGTCGGTCGGGGGTGTGCGAGTCGATGATCTCGTCGCCGAGTTCGGGACTCCGTTGTTCATCTACGACGAGGAACACCTGCGAGCGCGATGTCGAGAGGCCGTCGCCGCGTTCGGCGACGGCGCCACATATGCCACCAAGGCGTTTCTCTGCACGGCGATGGCCCGGCTGGCCTACGAGGAGGGGATGAGCCTCGATGTTGCCACGGGAGGGGAGCTCGCAGTTGCGCTCGCCGCCGGGGTGCCCGGTGAGCGTCTGGTCATGCATGGCAACAACAAGTCCGACCTCGAGCTACGGATGGCGTTCGATGCGCGAGTTGGTCGCATCGTTGTCGACAGCTTTGACGAGCTCGCTCGTATAGAGGCGATCCATGACGACACCGGCCAGGTTGCCGACGTCTTGTTGCGGGTGACTCCAGGGGTGGAGGCTCACACCCACGAATACACCGCCACGGGTCAGGACGATTCCAAGTTCGGGTTCACGGTTTCCACCGGCCTTGCGGCCCAGGCAGTCGAAGCAGCGCTGCACTCGTCGGCCGTCAACCTTCACGGGATCCACGCCCACATCGGGTCTCAGGTGTTTCGGCTCGAATCCTTCCAGCGTGCGGTCGAGGTGCTCGCGGATTTCTCCAACCCACTTGGTCTCGATGAACTGTCGGTAGGTGGCGGATTGGGCGTGGCGTACGTCGATGGTGAGGAGTCGCTACCCATAAGCGCCTGGGGCAAGATCGTGTCGCAGGCGTGTCGAGCTGCGGGGGTCACATCGCGGATTCTGGCCGAGCCCGGCCGGGCAATCGTGGCTGCCGCGGCGACGACCGTGTACCGAGTCGGGACCATCAAACAGCTCGATGGGATTCGTACGTATGTGGCGGTCGACGGTGGGATGAGCGACAACCCGCGGCCGGTGCTTTATGGCAGCGGCTACGAGACGTTTCTTCCGCGAGCCGCGGACTCCGAGCGGGGAATCGCGGTGCGAGTAGTTGGTAAACACTGTGAGTCGGGCGACGTCTTGGTCCGCGACGGATGGGTGCCCGACTCGATCGAAGTCGGCGACCTGCTGGCGACGCCGGTCACCGGCGCGTATGGGC
>JBPCTU010000313.1:0-3314 GCA_051011515.1 Acidimicrobiales bacterium | reverse complement strand
AGCTTCGGTCGCAAGCTCTTCGGCGCGCGAACCAGCGAAGGATCCCGGCCCGTCGGCACCTGTTTCAGCCACGGCCGCCCGGCACAACCAACTCGCCTGGCCCCGAGCGGCACCGGTACCGAATCCGAGCCCAACTCCCCAACCCGGCATACCTTCCAGCCCTCAGGCCCTTGGTTGCGGCGTTGTGACTGATCATCCGCATCGGCTGACTAGTGTTGAAGCGAAATTTCACCGGCAACATCCCCGAGATCAGGCCCATGACCAGAAAGGCACACACGTGAAGGTAGGTATCACCCTCCCCGCACAGTTCCCCATCGACAGTACCCACATGATGCTGCCGTTGTACGAAGAGATGGGAGCCGATACGTACTGGGCGCCGGACCACATACTCGGCGTCTTTCACCCTGGCCTGTGGAGTGAGATCCCCCTGTCTGCAGTTGCTGCAGACCCCGACGCCTTCTACGACCCGTTCTGCTACGGCGCAATGCTCGGGACGATGACCGACAAGCCATACGGCATCTCGGTCACCGACTCGACGCGCCGTCGTGCAGCCGATCTGGCGCGCACAGCATTAACACTCAACGACATGCTGCCCGGCGGTTTCATCCTCGGCATCGGCTCGGGCGAGGCAGAAAGCCTCACACCGTTCGGTTATCCGTTCGAAACGCCCGTGTCGATCCTCGAGGAGTGCCTCATCGAACTTCGGTCACTGCTGGACGAAGGGACGATGCCGGGGAACCCGATCGGGCGAATGGGGCTGCCGCTCGAGTCCGAAGGCCGCGGCGGACCAGCAGTCTGGGTCGCTGGACACGGCCCCCGCATGCTCCGCCTGACCGGGCAGTACGGCGATGGCTGGATACCCGCCTGGGGTATGACCCCGGAGGAGTACGGCGACAAACTCAAGGTAATCGCCGGCCACGCCGAGGCTGCCGGCCGCCCCACACCCGAGGCGGGCTGGCTTCCGTTCACCTTGTTCAGCGAGAGCCAAGAGCGCTCGGCAGAGATGTTCGAAGCCGAACCACTCGGCAAGCTGTTCGGCCTGTTCGCGATGGGCAGCGTTTGGGAGAAGCACGGCCTAGAGCACCCCCTCGGCAACGACTCGAAGGGTTTCATCGATGTCATCATCCACGATCTCGACCCCGACGATCTGCGCGACATCGCCCCGACGATTCCATTCGAGATGGTCACCGAGGTTCTGTTCGTCGGCAACGCCGAAGAGATCGCGACTCAGTTCGAGGCCTATGCCAGTGCCGGCCTCGAGCACGCTGTGTTGGCGAATATCACTGGTGTTGTTGGTGGCATGGACGAGATCATGGACCGCGGCGCCGACCTACCGGTGCTGATGAACACTCTCCGCGAGCTCTAGCCCTGCTCGGGTGGCCGAGCGGGGTATGAACCGGCCCAGCCAACTCCGAAACCAGACGCCTAGCTGTCAGCTTCCAGGGTCACTTCACGAAGTCGGCCATCGCCGACCTCGTAGACGAACCCGCGAATGTTCTCCTTGTGCAGGAGGAATGGACTCAACATCAGGCGGTGCATCGACTGGCGAACATCGGCGTAGGGGTCACTGAAACTCTCCAACGACCACCACGGTTTCACGCCGACCTCTCCAGCAAGCTCCTCGCGGAACTCGGCTTCGTCCACCTTCTGAAGCCCGCAGTCTGTGTGGTGCATAAGAAGGATCTCGCGGGTGCCCAAGAATCGCTGCGACAAACACAACGAGCGGATGACGTCGTCGGTGATGACGCCGCCGGCGTTCCGGATGATGTGAGCCTCTCCGTGTGCCAGACCCAGGACCTGAAAGGTGTCGACGCGGGAATCCATACATCCCACTATCGCCAGCCCCCGCAGCGGCGCACCTTGAAGGTCGCCGTGGTGGAACTCCGCGGCGTAGGCGGAGTTGTTGGCCAACAATTCGTCGGCGCTGGGTGTGAACTCACCACTCATCGAGACTCGCTCTCTCCTGGCCGGTCGACGTGATCTAGCAATCTAGGCGGCGGCACACGCCTCGCCACTGACCAGTCCACCACGCCGATCTGATTGACGGAGTAGCGCCCCACGACTACGACGGCGCCGTCGCAACTGGGCTCGCTATGGCTTCACTACTGCTGTTGTTGCTGTTGCGCCACAGCGGCCTCCACGTCGACGGGGACCGTCGCGTGCTGAACGGGACGCCGTCGAGGCCGTTCGGTCATGGCGCGCTCCACCTGCTCCATGCGTCGGATCTCGACGGTCGACTCCACTTCTGGCGTTGCCTCGCCCTGATACACGCCCCGAACGGGCGCCACGTCCTCGTAGTCACGGCCATGACCCACCACGACATGGCGCTCTCCCACCGGTTGGTTGTTGGTCGGGTCGATGGCCAACCAGCCGGAACCGGGAACTGCGGCTTCGACCCACGCATGAGTCTGGACCGTCACCACCTCGCCATATGAGTCATCGGCATCGAGATCGTCCAGCGCGCTCTCGTCGGCGGCAAAAAGGTAACCCGACACATAACGCGACGGAATCCCCACCGAGCGGAGAGAGCCGATGGTCAGGTGGGCGAAGTCCTGACAAACACCCGTGCCCTGAGACACGAGTTCGTGCAACGAGATTCCTATGTGGGTGGTGCCTCGTTCATAGCTCAACTGGTTGCGCGTGTTGGCGACAATGGCGTCCACCACAGAGTGAACATCGTCGAAACCACTGATGCAGTCGCGGGACACGTGTGCCAGATCGTCGTCCCAGGCGACATGGGGGGATGGCCTCAGGTATTCCACGTTGGCGGCGATGAACTCGGCGGCGTCGACAGCACTGATGGAAGCGTTCTCGACGTAGGCGTGGACCCTGGTCTCGACAGCCGTCTCAGCCACGATGTCGAGCTCCTGGTGATCGGCGACGTGCCCGAAGTGTTCGACTGTTGTGCCCCAGTAGTCGGTGAACGACAAGATTCGCGCCGCTGGAGTTGTCGTCAGTCGATGACCCAAGAGCCGCTGCGACAGCAGGTCCCGGGGCCGAACGCGGACCTCGTTGTGGGCCTCCCTCACTGGCACCTCATACGAAAACCGCATCTGGTAGCGGATGTCGAGCCTCATTCGACCTCTGCTCCCGGTCTCACGAACTGGGCATGTTGTGACGGTGAGTGCGCCGGGTTGAACGCATACCGCGCGATCACCTCGCCAAGCTGGACCAGTCCGGCCTCTATCTCTGTGATGAAGACCGCCCCATCGTTGTCTAGCGAAGCCGCGACGTCTCCGTACTCGATCGTCGAGCGCAGCTTTCCGCACAGCTGTCTCGCCGGCGACACGCCAGGGCCCAGGCCGCCCAACAAG
>JBPCTU010000312.1:0-11887 GCA_051011515.1 Acidimicrobiales bacterium | reverse complement strand
CACGAATGCTCGGCCCTTGGTTGACGACGTGAAAGCCGGTGCTGGGCTTCGTGCTGTCGTACCTGATCTTCAGGGTTGAAAGCGGCGCGAGATCTCGGCATGGAGGTTGAGCATCTCCTCGACCCTGCCCGAGGTGAGCTCGCCCTTCTCGACCAGCGTGCTCCCTGCGACGATCGTGTAGTAGGCGCCCGTCGGGCCGCACCTGAGCCAGCCCTCGACCAAGTCGTCGTGCACCCCCGCAAAGGCCGGGCCATCGAGTTTCCAGACTGCCAAGTCGGCAACGGCCCCGGGCTTCAAGACTCCGATCTCTCCACTCCGTCCGAGACACGCAGCCCCTCCGACCGTGGCCATCTCGAGAGCGTCGCGCGCTGCCATTGCTTCGGCACCGCTACGAAGCTTGCCCAACAGCATCGCCAGTCGGGACTCCTGCCACAGCGAGGCCGAGTCGGCCGAGGACGATCCATCGCAGCCGATGCCCACCGGCGATCCGGCCGCCCGCAGATCGACAACTGGCGCCACCCCAGACGACAGGATCAGGTTCGAGCTGGGGCAGTGGGCGACCCCCACCCGTGCGGAGCCGAGTCGGGCAACTTCGGCCTCGTTTGGCCGGACGCAGTGAGCCACCCAGCTTCGGTCGGTGCACCAACCGACCTCTTCGAACTGTTCGATGCAGCGCTTGCCGAACGTCGCCATGGAGAAGTCGTCGTCTTCGGCGTTCTCTGCCAGGTGTGTATGTAGACGTACGTCGAGCGCTTCGGCCAGCTCCGCGGTGCGTGCCATGAGGTCTGGAGTCACCGAAAAGGGTGAACATGGGGCCAAAGCCACACGGGTCATGGCCCCGAACGATGTGTCGTGGTGAGTCTCCACCAGTCGTGCGCTCTCGGCGAGGATTTCGTCCTCGTCCATGACCACGTTGTCCGGCGGTAGACCGCCGTCCTTGACGGACAGGCTCATCGACCCATGTGTCGGGTGGAAACGGATCCCGAGGTCCAGGGCGGCCTGGATTTCGGCTCCGATGAGGTCGCCCGCCCCCTTCGGGTGCAGATAGAGATGGTCCGTAGATGTGGTACAGCCGGACAGTGCCAGCTCGGCCAATCCCACCCAAGCCGAGACGTAGGCCGCCTCCTCGTCCAGTGCGCTCCAGAGTGGGTACAGCGTCTGAAGCCATCCGAACAAGGGTGCGGCCGTCATAGGCGCGTAGGCACGTGTCAGATTTTGGTAGAGGTGGTGGTGGGTGTTGACCAATCCGGGCGTGACCAGGCAGTCGGTCGCGTCGATTTGTCGAGTTGCCTTCGGCGGTGCTTCGCCGGCCCGGCCGACTTGGGAGATGAGTCCGTCCTCGATTGCAATCCACCCGCCGGGGATCTCCGTTCTGGCCTCGTCGACGGTGGCGACCAGACCCGCAGAATGGAGCACGAGATCGGTTGTCATCCTTGGATTCGCCTTCGGCTCGGGTTCTCCATTGGCACCTCCGTTGTGATGTTGTCACACGCCGGGTGTGTCCGGATCCTTGACTAGTAGCCGGCTATTGCGATTGAGAACCAATCTCATTATGGTGCAAACTCGGAAGCGCACGAAGAAAAGCCTGCTGAGGAGAACCGCACCACATGCGAAACAACCGTCGTGAACGTCGAGACCGGGTTCGTTCGGTCCCCGGATTGACATCTTTCCGTGTCTGCTTGCTTCTCGCGATAGCGGTGTTCGCCGTGGCTTGCGGCGACGAAGCCTCATCACAGCCGAGCGGCGCGGCGGAGCAGCCGTACGTCGCCGCTACCACCTCCATCTGGGCCGACGTGGCCTCAGAATTGTCGTGCGCATCCGATCTAGAGGTAGTCAGTGTCATCCCGCTTGGTGCGGATCCTCACTCGTTCGAGCCGTCGCTCGCAGATCGTGCGACCCTCGAAGATGCCAGCTTGATTGTTGCCAACGGCCTGGGCCTGGAAGAGGCGATCGCGGACACGTTGGAGGCGGTCGAAGCTGGAGGCGGCACCGTCGTCCACGTCGCCGAAGTCGCCGGCGTCGAGGCCTTGGCGGGCGACGGGGAGGATGGTGAGGACCACGAGGAGCATGGTGAGCATGGTGAGGACGGGGAGGATGAGCACGGTCACGACCACGAGGGTGGAGATCCCCACATCTGGTTCGACCCCACTATCGTGCTCGCTTCGCTTGAGCCGATGAGCCAGGTGATGGCCGAGATGACCGGCGTTGACCCGGCGGAGCTCGAGCGTTGCCGCCAGTCGTTCGAGGCCGAACTCGGAGAACTCGATGCCGAAATTGCGACGACCGTGTCGGCTATACGTCCCGAGCGCAAGAAGCTGGTTACGAATCACGACTCATTGGGCTACTACGCGGAGCGGTACGGTTTCGAGATCGTGGGCACTGTTATCCCTTCGTCGTCCTCGCTGGCTCAGGCGTCGCCCGGAGAACTGGCCGACCTCGCTGACGCCGTCACCGCCGAGGGAGTTGATGTCCTCTTCGCCGAGGAAGGGCTCTCCGATGACGACATCGACGCGTTGGCGCAGAGACTTGACGGCGTGCGGGTCGTGACCCTCCAGACCGGATCGCTCGGAGAACCGGGAACGGCGACCGATTCCTATGTTGGATTCATGAACAAGCTGACCACCGACATAACGTCGGCGTTGGAGTAGACAGTCTGGGTGGAGTTCGTCACCAACCCGATCGACTGGTGGATCGAACCCTTTTCGCAGAACGAGTTCATGAGGTCGGCCCTGTATGCGGCGCTACTGACGGTGGTTGCCACTTCTCTGGTCGGGACATGGGTCGTGCTTCGCGGAATGAGTTTCCTGGGAGACGCCATCGCTCACGCCGTCCTGCCGGGCATCGCAATCGCCTTTGTAATAGGGGGCAACACCACGATCGGAGCCTTTGTTGCCGCGTTGGCGATGGTCGCTGGGATCAATGTGATCAGAAGTCATTCGCCACTTCCAGACGACACGGCCATCGGCGTGTTGTTCGTTGGGTTCCTCGCGCTCGGCGTGGTCATCATGTCGAGCCAGTCCGGTTCTTACGCTGGGGACCTGAACCGGTTTCTCTTCGGGTCGGTCACCGGCATCACTGACGACGACCTTGTACGGCAGGCAATAGCGGCAGCAATCGCGGTCGTCGGCGTCTTCGTCTTCCATCGTGCCTTCCTGATGCTCACTTTCGACGAGACTCAGGCGCGGCTACTGGGAGCCCGGCCGCGTTTGGCCCATGCCGTTCTGCTCGCGCTGATCGCGATCGCGATCGTGGCTTCGTTCGAGACCGTCGGGAACCTGTTGGTGTTCGCGTTCCTGATCGCGCCGCCCGCCACCGCCACCCTGCTGGTCAGCCGGGTCCCCAGGATGATGGTTCTGGCGTTAGTCCTGGGATCGCTGGCAGCTACCGTGGGGCTCTTGATCTCCTTCCACCACGACACCGCAGCCGGAGGCACGATGGCGCTCGTCGCCGTGGCAATCTTCCTCGTGGTGTTGACGGGGCAAATCGTCCAGTCAGCGGTTCGTGCATGACCGCTTGGGCGCTGACAAGCCTCGGCGACCATCTGCCCGACCCCAAGACCGGGGCCCAGATGTCCCAGGGAGACCGGCATCGCCAAATCATCGACCTGGCAGTTGAGGCCGAGCACCTGGGTGCGCGCTCAGTCCACATCGGTGAGCATCACTTCTGCGACTACATCGTTTCGTCACCCGTGTTGGTGTTGACCGCGATCGCCGGGCTGACAGAACGATTGAGGCTGTCGACCGCGGTCACACTTCTGGCACACCCGGACCCTGTGGCCATCGCCGAACAGTGGGCAACTCTGGACGTCTTGTCCGCCGGCCGCGCCGAGATGATCGTCGGGCGGGGTGTTGTTCCCGCTCTATATGAACAATACGGGCAGGATCATGCCGATTCCCGACAGCTCGTAGCCGACAACATCGAGTTGCTTCGGCTCCTCTGGTCGGGCGACGAGGTGACGTGGCGCGGGGATTTCCGGGCCGGGCTCGATGGCGTGACCCTTGCTCCCCGGCCGGTGCAGCTGGGTGGGCCGCCGATATGGGTGTCTGTCAGCTCGAGTGAGTCAGTGGCCGAAGCCGTGCGGTTCGGTAGTCCCGCGGCAATCCCGTTGGTTTCGACCGGTTTCGATCGAGGCGCGGAGCTGGTCCAGGAGTATCGGCACCGGTGGGCAGAGGTCGGGCGACCGGCCGAGGACGCGGTCGCAGCGGTGAACATCCATTGCCACGTCAGCGAGCGGTCCGACGCCCGCGAGTACTGGGCGCCATACCAGTTCGAGTACCTGCGGTGGGTCGTGCGGTTGGTGAAAGGCCTCGACATCCCTCTCGATCAGGCTCGATCCTTCTGGGCCACGCTCGACCCGCCCGATGCGCAGGCGGTGTGCGGGTCTCCCGAAGAGGTTGTCGACCGGCTGGGCGAGTTCGCCCAAGCCGCGGGCGGGGTGGACATCTGGTTGTACCAGGGAGATCAGGGCGGCTTGGAGCAGGAAGTGACGCTCGAGTCGCTGCACCTGTTTGCCGAAGAGGTTGTCCCGAAGCTGATCTGAGCCCGGCCCGGGTTGGCTCGATTAGATTGCCTTCGGACGTGCCACGCGATGCAGGTCCCGACGAGAGGAAACGCATCTTCAGTGAGCCGTCTCGATAGCGGCCCGATGCCCGATGGAGCGTCCAATGGCCGCGATGGGCTGGCCGGCTCGCCGCGCCAGGTGTTGGCGCTGGTGCTGGGTTTCTCCGCGATGGCTTTGCTCCCCGTCGGAGTGACCGGAGCGAACCTCGCGTTCCCTGAAATCGAAGCTGAGTTCGATGATGCCAGTCGGGCGACGCTCTCATGGGCGCTCTCGGGTTATTCGATCACCATTGCGGCGTTCACGCTTCTCGGGGGCCACCTGGCTGATCGGTTCACCGCGAGCCGGATGTTCCGGGTCGGTCTAACGGTCTTCGTCGCTGCCAGCCTCGTGGCCGCGGCTGCACCCAGCGCCGCGGTGCTCATCGCCGGGCGATGTCTGCAGGGAATGGGTGGTGCGTTCCTCGTCTCCTCGTCCCTGCTGGTTGTCACCCATGCCTGGCCGCGCGCCAAACATGTTTTGGTGATCGGCGTGTGGACGGCGGCATTTCCGATTGGCGCAGCAATCGCGCCGGCGCTCACAGCGATGGTTCTCGAGGTAGCCGACTGGCGATGGATCTTCGTGCTCACGGCCGCGCTCGGCACAGGAATCGTTGTTGGTCACGTCTTCTTCCTGCCCGCCACCCCGGGTCGTACGAGCAGTGACCAGGCGGTCGCACACCCCGACTACGTCGGCATCATCATCGGCACCCTGGCAGTCGGACTCATAGCTCTGGGAATTGTGCAAGGGCCGACGTGGGGTTGGACGAGCTGGCGTGTTCTCGGAGCGTTGGCCACCGGAGTGGCGTTGATACCGGTGTTCATTTGGCGTTCGAAACGTCACTCCAACCCGCTCGTTGACATGGAGTTGTTCAGGATCCGGACCTATTCGTTGGCAAGCGTGTCGAACCTCTTCATATCGATCGCGGGGATGTCGGTTTGGCTGCTTTGGCCGTTGCTCATGGCGAACGAGTGGGGTTTCTCACAGATCGAGGTTGGTCTGGCCCTGACACCCACACCGCTCCTAGCCGGTGCCGGTTCTCTCGTTACGGCAAAGATTGCCGGTCGGCACGGCTACAGGGTTGTTCTCCTGGTCGGGCTGGCTCTTCTGGTCGCTGCGAACCTCTGGTTCTTCGCAACCCTGGAGCCGGACCCGAACTTTGTGGGCGCGATGTTGCCGGGCATGCTGCTCTACGGGGTTGGTATGGGTTTGTGTTTCGCACCGATCAATGCGGCTGCGCTTGTCGACGTTGACCCCGGGCAATACAGCGAGGCGAATGCAGCGTTCAGTACCGGTCGATTCCTCGCCGCCGCCATAGGAATCGCAACAGTGGTGGCTGCGCTCGGCGAGGCGGGGAGCGACCCCTTCGCCGGTTTCGATCGGGCCTTCCTCATTCTCGGAGGGTTGTCTCTGGCAGGGTTCATAACACTGGCGATCGGCTGGCCGCGAAAGCCGCACACCACCTGAGTCGCCCCGGAGCGTCTGTTAGGTTCGACCCGCAAATTGGGGTTCGGGCCGAGTTGGATCGGACAGGTGATTCACAGTGCTGGTCAGCGATATCGTCAGACGTAACGCTGAGTTCTTCGGGGATAGCGACGCGCTCGTCATCCCCGATGGTCCAACTCGATCGTGGCTGTCGACCGATTTTCGGTCGACCCAACTGGCCAATGCGTTGTCAGACCTGGGTTTGGAGAAGGGCGACCGAATCGCGACCTTCGCTTCCAACGGCGCCGAGTACGTCGAGTTCTTCTTTGGTTGCGCCAAATCGGGTGTTGTCGGCGCTACCACCAATGTGCGGCTTGCTCCTATCGAGCGCGCGTCGTACCTGAATTACGTCGAACCCAAGGCCGTGTTGGTCTCGGCCGATCTGGCCGAGACGGCTGATCAGTTCCTCGGTGAGCTCGCCAGCGTCGAGCATGTCATTGGCTTCGGCGTGGATCACGGTTTCGATCTCGACTACGAACAGCTACTCAGCGCGGCGTCCGACAATCCACCGTCTGTTCGGTTGAGCGACGACGACGTTTATCAGCTGGGCTCGACCAGCGGGACCACTGGGGTTCCGAAGGGTGCCATCCTCACCCACAGCAATGCCATCGCCGCCATGCTCAATTGGCTTGCGGAGATTCCAATGCGCGAGCGGGCTACCAACCTCCAATGCATACCCATGTTCTTCAACCCCGGTGGTCCGGCTCAGCTACACCCCGTCATGATGAAGGGCGGTCGGTCGGTCATTCACAAGGGGTTCGATCCCGGAGAATTCCTTCGTTCCATTCCGGCCCATGGCGTGACCCACACCACGGCGGTGCCGACCATGATCGGTATGGTCCTCGATCACCCTGAGTGTGGAGACCACGATCTGACAACCCTCGAGGCCGTCGTCACCGGAGGTTCGCCTGTCCCCCGAGAGTTGCTTCTGCGCGCTCAGGAGTTGTTCGGAGCCAATGTGTTCTATCCGTTCTTCGGCATGGCCGAGACCTACTCGTGCGGGATGGTTCTGCGGCCCGAAAACCAGCACCCCGAAGGTAGTGAGACTCAGATACGGCAGCTCTCCTCGGCCGGTAAACCCCACACGCTCATGCAGGTTCGCGTCGTCGACGATCAAGGTGTCGACGTTGCTCCCGACAATGAATCGCCAGGTGAGCTGTGGTTGAAGGGTGACACCGTCTCGCCCGGGTATTTCCGGATGGACGAAGAAACGCAGTTGTCGCGTACCGATGGTTGGTTCATGTCCGGCGATATCGCCGTTCGTGACGAAGACGACTACGTGACGATTGTCGATCGCAAGAAGGACATGATCATCACGGGCGGGATCAACGTGTTCACTCGCGACGTCGAGGAGGCGTTGTACTCGCACCCGGCTGTCGCCCAGTGCGCTGTGATCGGTGTCCCTCATACCCAGTGGGGCGAGGCCGTCCACGCCGTCGTCGTGTTGCGCGAGCCTGGTTCGGCTACCCCAGAGGAGCTCATCGAAGCAGCCTCCGGGCGTCTCGCGTCGTATAAGAAGCCGAGGTCACTCGACATCGTTGATCAACTTCCCGTTGGTGGCACCGGCAAGATCCTCAAGCGAGAGTTGCGCGAGAGATACCAGAACCAAGACGGTTAGGCGTTCGCGGCAAGCCACTGGCTGAGGGCCGAGTCAGATCTGCGAGTCGAAAACGAAGGGACGAATTCCATGAGCGACCCCATATTGTTGGACGTCGACGGCGCCGTGGCCACGATCACGATGAACCGGCCCGACAAGCTAAACGCCCAGAGTGCCGAGTGGACGGCCCGCCTGAATGCGGTCCTTGACGAACTCGCCTCGTCCGGGATGATTCGAGCAGCGGTGATCACGGGGTCCGGACGGGCTTTCTGTGCGGGGGGCGACATCGATCACCCGACCTTCTCGACCGATGGCATGGAGAATCGTCGTCCCAGGGTCGAAGAGGGGTACGCGCTCTTCCGGCGTCTGCGGAGCGTGCCGTTTCCGATCGTGGCAGCGGTTAATGGGCCGGCGGTTGGTTCGGGTGTCAGCCTTGCCGCCGCATGCACGATCCGGTTGGCATCGCGATCGGCCTACTTCTCACTGGCATTTGTTGATGTCGGTGTAGTGCCCGACCAAGGTGCCTCTTTCCTGCTCCCCCAGATAATCGGCGTCGGTAGGGCGCTTCACATGGCGTCGACAGGGCAGAGGGTCGACGCAGACACGGCGCTGGCGTGGGGTCTCGTGACCGAAGTCTGTGAGGACGACGAGCTCCGAGGTCGAGCGGCCTCTTTGGCTGGTCTCTTGGCTTCGAAGCCGCCGCTCGCATTGCGGTACACAAAGGCCGACATGTATGACTTGCCCGCGAAGTCCTTCGATGAGGCAATGCGGATCGAGGCGGAGCATCTCAACTACTTGATCGGCACCGCCGACTGCCGTGAGGCCGTCGATGCTTTCAAGTCTGGCCGCAACCCCGTCTTCAGGGGGAGCTGACCGCGCCGGTGTCCAGCCTTCTGGCCGCGATCGAGCCTTCGGGGCGGTTGCGGTCAGATAACGAACATGACGGGTGATTATGACGACCCGGGGCGCTTGACCCACCAACAGTGGTGAACCTGGGGCGAAAGCCACCCATAGTGGTGACAAACGGGTGTCAAAAGTTACGATTGGGTGTCGACAGCACGACATATTTCCTTTATGGTCGATACCGATCTTGTAGCAACTTCCCGCAAACGCTCAAAGGTCGAGTCCGCGCATGGTTTCCGCTTTCCACAATCGAGCCCTGTTCTTGGTCGCCCTCGCGGCGCTTTTTGCAGCGATCCTAGTTCCGGCCTCCAGTGCCGGAGCGGCAGCGCCGACGTGTTTCGGCCGCTCTGCAACCATCGTCGCCGTCCCCGGCCAGGTCACCTACGGCACCCCTGGACCGGACGTGATCGTCGGTACGTCGGGCCCGGACGTGATTCGGAGCCGCGGCGGTGCTGACCTGATCTGCTCCCTTGGTGGTGCCGACCGGGTCTACAGCGGTGGCGGAGCCGACACGGTCGACCTCGGCGGCGGCGAGGACTTCGCTCGAGGCGGCAGAGGAAACGACTACATCGAAGGTGGCAATGGCGGCGACGTCATCAAGGGCACCAAGGGTCACGACACGCTCAAAGGGGAGAGCGGCACCGACGAGTGCGCCGGCGGCCTGGGCAACGACTCGCTCCAGAGCTGCAACGAGGCCGTTTCCGGCTCCCTCAGCGCCGCTGAATCTCAGATGGTGTCGCTGATCCAGAACCTCAGGTCCCAGCACGGTGCGGGGTCGCTTCGGGTGAGCTCGCCAATGTCCACCGTGGCCAGGAACTGGTCCCAGCGTCTACCCAGCGGCTTCTTCCACAACCCGTCAGTTGGCTCTCAGATCCCGTCGGGTTGGTCGGCTTGGGGCGAGAACATCGCCTACAACGGCTCGGTGGCATCGGCCTTCGAAGCTCTCCGCAACAGCCCGGGCCACTTCAACAACATGGTGAACCCGGCTTTTACCCACGTCGGAGTTGGCGTTCACGTACAGAATGGCTGGGTCTATGTGACCCAGGTATTCGCCCGGTACTGAGACCCTGGTCGACGCGAAGTATCTGCGGGTGCCACATCCGTCCAGCCCATGAGGGCTACGTTTACGCAGGTGTGGACCAGACCCTCTCGACTGATCGCGCTCGGGCTCGCGTTGGCCGTTCTGGTCGCGGTGTGGTCCGCGGGCGGTTCGACCGCCGCCCAGACTTCTGATCCACAAGCCGCGGCGCTCGAGGACTATGGCCCTACCAAGAAGGCCCCGACGGGAGGCGTCCTGCCCCCTCGCAAACCTGGCGCCGGCCGATGGCGTTATCGGGGCACGCTGGGCAAGCTCGGAAACAACGAACAGGTTGTCCCTCCGGTAGCCGAGCCCCCTGTCGATGACAAGGCGGTTGCACCCCTCACCGGTCTGAAGGCCGGTCCTCTGAACCGCAGGGCGATCGTCATAAAGATCGACAATGTCGGGCCGGCCCGGCCTCAGTTCAACATCAACTCCGCAGACATTGTCTACGAGGAACTCGTCGAGGCCGGTGCGACACGACTGGCCGCCGTGTACCACTCGAAACACGAGACCACGGTGGGCCCCGTCCGGTCTGCTCGGTCAACAGACATCGGCATAGCGGTCTCATTCAACAACCCCATCTTCGCGTTCTCGGGAGCGAACTCGATCAATGATCGATTGGTCGCCCAGGCACGGCTGATCGATCGCGGGGCCGAGACAACCCCACAGGTGTACCGGCGCTTGGGCAGTCGGCCGGCGCCCCACAACCTGTTGACCAGTACCACGTCTCTGCTGGCCTCGGCGCCAAAGGGAAAGGGTCCCCAGCCTCACTTCGCTTACCGCGACAAGGGCGAGGCCGTGCCCGCGTCGGCACCTACCGCTCACACGGTTCAGCTTCGTTACTTGGCAGGGTCGGGTGCGCCCGTTCGTTATGAGTGGGACGCCCGTATCGGTGGTTGGCGGCGTTTCCAGAACGGCACCCGACACGTGGATGCATCTGGCGTTCAGGTGGCACCCGAGAATGTCATTGTCCAGATCGTCAGGTACGAGGACGCGGGGCTGACCGACAAGTTTGGCGAGGACCTTTACGAGGCTCGGTTGGTCGGCAGGGGCAAAGCACTCGTATTCACCGACGGTCATGTCATGGAAGCCCGATGGACCAAACCCACGCTGCGGTCGGTCACGACCTTCACCGACAGCGAAGGCAACCACATCGAGCTGACGCCGGGCCGAACCTGGGTGGGGCTTGTTCCGCCGGGTGGCGTCACGTTCAACTCCATGAAGTGCCGCGGCCAGATCGCCACAGTGGCGGGTAGCTCGCGAAGCGAGGTCCTTCGAGGAACCAGCGAGAGCGACGTCATTGCCGCCGGCGATGGCGCCGACCTGGTCCTCAGCGGCGCCGGTGATGACTTGGTCTGTGGCGGTAATGGCGACGATCGCATCTTCGGTGATACCGGCAACGACCGGCTCTTTGCCGGCGGGGGCAGTGATGATCTCCGCGGAGGCGAGGGCAACGACCGGATGTTTGGTGGGCCGGGGTCCGATCAGCTTCACGGCGGTCCCGGGACCGACACCTTCCGTGGCGGCGCCGGCACCGACCAGCTTTTCGGCGATCCGACGACTGACAACTTCGTCAACTCGAGCGACGACGTTGTTGTGAGGGGTCCGTGATGGGTCGGATCCCCCGCAGAGGTGTGGCGCTTGTTGTCGGCGTAGTGACCGTCGGAGCTTTGGCCGCCGGTGCAGTCGCTGCGCTGACGACCGTGGGCAGCCGCGAGATATCGCAATCCACCAGTGGCGCGTCCGGTACCGCCGAGGCCGGAGACTTCTTCTCCGTGGCGATTGCCGTGGGCCACTTCAACGGAGACAGGTTCGCCGACGTGGTTGTAGCCGCTCCACACGAGGACCGAGGCTCTGCACTCCCCGACGCTGGAATCATCCAGGTGATGTACGGGAGCCGGAGTGGTGTTCGGACCGCAGGGGACATGGTGATCCACAAGGGTTCCGGAGCTGGGGACCAGTTCGGGTCATCGGTTGCGGTCGGCAACTTCAACGGCGACCGGTTCGAGGACCTGGTTGTTGGCGTTGCGGGCAAGGACATCGACGGCGCCGTCGACGCTGGTGAGGTCGTGGTGCTCTACGGAACCCGCGATGGGTTGTCCAGCGCCGGCAGCGACCGTTTCGGGCAGGACACCGAGGGAGTTGAGGGTGATCCGGATGCCGGTGACTTCTTTGGCCACTCGGTCACTTCGGGCGACTTCAACGGTGATGGGTTTCACGATGT
>JBPCTU010000311.1:0-2586 GCA_051011515.1 Acidimicrobiales bacterium | reverse complement strand
CCACCGATCGTGAGGTCACGACCGAGCGCATCGGCTGCACGCAGGCCGGACATCGCGATGACTGGACCAACACCCATGAAGCCGTCGAAGTCCGGGTCGGCCGAGAGAGCAGCGTTGATCGCAGCTTCCTGTGCAGCCTGGTCGGCGTCGAGGTCCATGAACTCGGAAACAACTTCACCACTGAAGGTCTCGGCAAGGCCGTCGCAGCGCTCAATGAGAGCACCGTTGTCCGGCTCCTGGCGACCACAAAGGATCTTGGTTGCACCAGCGTCGTTGAAGCGAAGTCCTGCACCGTTACCGGCGATGACCTCGGTCTGGCCGACGTGAGTCGTTGCGCCAAGGTCGGTGTAGTCGTTCACGCCAGAGTTGATGGTGTAGACGGGGATACCCGCTGCAACAGCAGCTTCGAGGCCTGGACGAACCGCGTCGACGTTCGGAAGCGATGCACCGATGCCGTCTGCGCCAGCAGCGACAGCAGCATCGATGAACTCAGCCTGCACGTTGGCGTCGTTGTTCGAACCCTGCCAAACCATCTCAACACCGACATCAGCAGCAGCTGCTTCGGCGCCGCGCTTGAGGACGGACCAGAACGGACCATCATCGGAGTGCGTGATCATGTAGAAGGTGAGGTCGCCGCTCTGGGCAACATCAACTTCCTCGGTGTCTCCACCGTCGGTCGACTCATCGGTGGTGTCTCCACCATCGGTCGTCTCCTCTGCGTCGTCGCTACCGCACGCGGCAGCGACCATTACGAGGGCCAGCAATACTGCCAGCCAGCGCATCTTCTTCATGTAATTCCCCTCCTAGTTGGGATCTTTACTTGCTTGCTCAGTTCCTGGCGATTCGTCAAGCGAAATGAGTTGATCATGCCGCAAGGCGAAGCTCCAAGTTCTTGAGATAATTGAGACTCGTCTGGACATCGAGGTATGGACCTCGGCCCGCCGCCGGCTCTTCTCCGGTTATGGCGACGTCCTGTTCGAGGACGTACCACCCACTGAAGCCCGACTGCTCGAGAGACTGTATTACAGAGTCGATCGGAAGATCCCCCGCCCCGACGGTGGGGAAGATTCCTTCCTGAACTGCCTCCATGAGAGACATCTCGCCGGCGTTGAGCCGGGCCGCGATGGCGAGATCCGCATCTTTGATGTGCACGAGGCCAACGCGATCAGGATGGGCGATCGCAAATTCCAGAGGGTCGTAGCCTCCGACGGCGAAGTGAGCGGTGTCGAGGACAAACATCACACCGCAGCCGTGGATGACTCGTTCCACCTCTTCTTTGGTTTCGATGATTGTCCCGACATGCTCGTGCAGCACATGTATCAGCCCGTGAGCTTCGACCACCGCTCCGATTTGTTCGAGCATGGACAACGCATGGTCCCACTCAGACTCGGTCAGTTCACGGCGGGGTTCCCAGTCGTAAGAGGTGACGGTGGACGTGTTGAAGTACGTGGCACCGGCTGCTGCGAGCTGGGCGGCTGTCTCCTCAGCGCGGCGAAGTGTGTCTTCAGCCAGAGTCTCGTCGTGCACGACCAGGGGCACGAATGCAGCCAGGAGGGTGAGGTCGTGTTGGGCCAGCAAACCGGTCAGCTCCGAGGGATCGGAGGGGAGATATCCCTCGGAGCCGAGCTCGGTTGCTGGAAAACCCAGTTGAGACATCTCGAACAAAACCCGATCAACCGGAAGTTGAACCCCCCAGCCGGGAACTTCACAGATGCCCCACGAAATCGGGGCAGTCGCAAGACGATTCATGAACCCCACGTAGCTCCCCCCGATCTCTCCATCAAAGTGTTAGAGCGCTCTACTTCGATTCACGCACGCTAATCAAAAGATCAATTCATGTCAATTGTGACTCTTTCTCCTTGCGAATAGAGCGCTCTACTGCTTAAGGTCGCCCCATGGGCAAACCGACGATGGACGACGTCGCCGAAAAGGCGGGGGTTTCTCGGGCGCTCGTGTCGTTGGTGATGCGCGACTCACCTCGTGTCAGCGACCACAGCCGGGAAAAGGTTCAAGCCGCAGCCGCCGAGCTCGGATACCGGCCCAATCAGTCGGCGCGCAACCTTGCCAGCGGTCGAACCAACACGATCGGTGTGATGCTGAACGACCTGCACAACCCGTTCTTCACCGAAATGGCGGAAGGCGCCGCGGAACAGGCCGACGCCCACGGGTTGCATTTGCTCATCAACAGCGGCTGGCAACGTCCTGACGGGGAGATTCCAGCGATCGAGTCCTTCCTCAGCCTCCGTACGGACGGCCTACTGCTCGGCTCGCCCGGGCTGAGTGCTGACGTCCTCGAGGAATATGCAGCTCAGGTTCCAGTGGTGAGCGTCAGCCACTACAGCCGTCCCTCGGCATTCGACACCGTGTCAAACGATGAGGCCAAGGGCGCAGCCCTGATCGTCGACCATCTCATCGACCTCGGTCATTCGCGGATAGCCCATATCGACGCGGGAGACGGCGCCGGCGGCCGCGAACGCCGAAGCGCCTTCAGCGCCGCGATGATCGCGCAGGGCATGGCGCCGATCATCGTTGAAGGCGACTTCAACGAGCAAGGCGGATACGACGGTGCTCGACGCCTCATGGAAC
>JBPCTU010000310.1:0-2647 GCA_051011515.1 Acidimicrobiales bacterium | reverse complement strand
GCGCTCTGGAAATAGATGTTCCAGAACAGACTTCACCGTCGCCAATCGGCAGTTCCACTACTGGACTGAGTGGGATCGCCGGCTACAACCGCACACACCCCAGCCCAGCTGAGCGTCGATGTGGCTTTCCTAAACGTTGGCCCGGGGCCGACCCGGTGCCAACCTATGCGCCATGGCCCATGACACTACGAGCGAGTGTTCCTTCGTAACCGATCGCCTGACCGTTGTCCCTTGGCATGGCGCTGCGGAGGCGGATTTGACCATCGCGGACGCAGTCGAAGCGAGTGAGATCGACCCATTCGACGCCGTCGCCGCTGTGCTGACCGAGAGAACCACGGAGTGGTTGCCGAACGAGTGGAGAGGCAACTACGACCGGGCACGCGCCCAAGCTTGGCTGCAGGAAAGGGATGCCGAATCACCGACCTTGTTGATCATCGACCGCGGCCTCGGATCAGCAGTAGGCCTCCTCATCCTTTTCGAGACAACGATGCCAGGGACGACTCTGGACCTCGACGTGCGATTTGGTTATGTGCTCGCCGAACCGGTCTGGGGCTCCGGGCTCGCCACTGAGCTCGTCGCGGGCCTCGTCACCTGGGCACGTTCACAACCACGAATCCGATTCCTGACGGGCGGGGTCGCGTTGGAGAACGCTGCCTCCGCGCGAGTCCTCGAGAAGAACGGCTTCGTCGGCAGTGAGCCCCGTGACGGGGAGCGAACATACGAACTCGATGTCGCCAGACGCGCTGACTGACGCTGTTCCTACTGGCTCCCACGGGCTGCCACTGTTCCTACTGGCTCCCACGGGCTGCCACTGTTCCTACTGGCTCCCAGGGACTGACGATGTTCCCTGGACCGCCTAGTCAGTTGTCGATTGGTGAGGCAATGCCTGCCTGGGCGATCTGTTCACCCTCGTTGACGCTATGAGTGCCCTTGTGCCCAGCTCTCTCAGCCCAACCCGCATTGGCATCATCAATATCATCGCCCAGCTGTTCGGCCAGCTGACGTCTCAGTTCATCACTTTCGGTGTTCAGCTCGTGTTTCCGAGCGAACGCGTCGGAGGGCAGCGCTCGAAGCTCGTCATCGAGCTCAACCAGCCTCTCGCGAATCATCTCTGGAGACAGATCTGACATAGACACCTCCTGTCTCGGGGACCGTATTCCCCCTACGACACTAGGCGCGATCAGCCTCGGCGATGCCAAGAGCACTGCGGGGCGATCATCGCGCGTGCTGGGAGAGCCATTCATACATCGCTATCCCGCTTGCGACCCCCGCATTGACGGACCTCGTCGAACCGTATTGAGTTATCGCACAGAGCATCGAGCACGAAGCCTGCATCTCTTTGCTGAGCCCCGGCCCTTCTTGTCCAAAAACAAGAAGAGCGTTCTCCGGAAGCGGAGACTGCTCGATCGGTTCCGCTCCGGGAATGTTGTCGATGCCGACCAGGATCACCCCGTTACCATCCGCCCAAGAGACGAGGTCGGAGACCGTCGGGTGATGGTGCACATGTTGATATCGATCCGTGACCATCGCCCCCCGCCGGTTCCACCGCCGACGCCCGACAATGTGAACAGCGGAGGCCATGAATGCGTTGGCGTTCCGAACGACCGTCCCGATGTTGAAGTCGTGGTCCCAGTTCTCGACCGCGACGTGGAACGGATGTCGCCGCTCATCCAGGTCCGCAACAATCGCTTCGACCGACCAGTACCGATAACGGTCGACTACGTTTCGGTCGTCGCCCTCGGCCAGTAATTCCGGATCGAACCGGCTGTCCTCGGGCCACGGTTCGGGGTGCGGCCCTACCGGCATGAGCTCAAGACCGCGATGAAGTCATCGAGGAGATGGCTCAATTCGGCCGCGCACTCGTCGAAGACCAACTGATCCCCTCCCGCCGGGTCCACAACCTCTTCCCACGGCTCGAACGGAATGTCCGCGAGGCCCAAACCGCCCAGTTTGTCGACCAACGAACCATCGCGGGTGGGCAGCTCGCGCATCAAGCGAGCGACGCTCGCGGTCTTGGTGGCACCTTCCGGGTGGTGCTCGCGTACATAACGGACGTGAGACTGTTCGAAGACGACTAGGAGATCAGCCCAGTCGACATCCGCTGCCTCGAGCTGGTGGCTCAGATGGCCGGGTCTGGCCAGTCCCAGAAGCCCGAGCGCCTGCCGAGTGCGCTGGCTCATCGGCAGCCCGGGAATGGACAGAGTCCCGGCACTCCGTACGTCGATGTGGGGTGCGCGGTCCTCGGTGATAGCCGCCGCCATCACGGAACGGGCAGCGTTCCCGGTGCACACATACAACACCTTGATCATGCTGAGGTCTGGCCCACTACAGATATGTTCACATCGCGGCGCAACACGCTCGACAGGAGCCGCTTGCGTTGTTCAGCGGTGTAGACCTCCAACGAAAGATCGGCCCCGTCGGCAACAACAACGCCGATAGAGACCTCGTCGTCGGTGACCGACACATCCAACGCTTCGACTACTCCTTGCCTGGTTCGGTCTAGAGCGATCGCGATTCTGAGCAGACCCGCAAGTGTTCTCACGACAGACTTGTGTTCGCCTGAAAGCTCTTGAAACTCCTCGTGACTTGCCTTCGGCGCGCTCTTGCGGTGATACCTGGCGACCTGCGCGATGATCTCGATCTCAGA
>JBPCTU010000309.1:0-3868 GCA_051011515.1 Acidimicrobiales bacterium | reverse complement strand
GGTCGAAGCACTCGACGAGTTGGATCGGCGCTATCTAGAGGGTGACGGCGCTCCAGATCGGAGTGTGCTCGAGCCTCCGCTTGCACTGAACCGTGCCCTGTCCGCTGGCGATGTCGACGCGGCGATGGCTGTCATCTCCCCCGACATCGTCGCGCACCACCACATGGAACTGTCGTGGCCAACCCAAGACTTCGACATGATGAAGGAACGGATCGAATCCCTCTTCGAGACGGGGCCTGATCGAAAGAGCGTGTTCTCGGCCGTACTTGCGCTACGGGGCGACGTGATCGCGTATGTCCGCACCATGTTTGCGGCGGGCGTGGAAGGCTTCGAACCGCAGCGTCACACGATCGAGGTCGTCCGAGTGGTCGACGGCAAGCTGGCGGTCGACCACAGCTATGCCGAGCATCAGCTGGAAGACGCCATGGCCCGATTCGAGGAGCTGGCTGGTCAGGCTCTTGATCATCAACTGGTGAACTCAGCGACCCGTGCTTCGGCTGGTTTGACGGCAGCACTCCACGACCAGGACCTCGCAGCGGCGGCTGGTTTCTTGGCTCCCGGTATTCGTCGCGTCGATCGCAGACACACGGTCTCGTCACCCGAGATCCGTGGTGCAGAGGCGCAGCTGGAGTCGCTCGCGCATTCGTTCGAGGTCGGGTTCACTTCGTTTGGTCTGAGGGTGTTGGCGGTGCGAGGCGACCGACTCGAGCTTTCGAGCATCGACACGAGGACCGACAGTGGGGCGATTAGTGATCGCCTGATGGTCACCGAGGTCGACGCGGACGGCCTGATCACCACCGCGATTTCGTTCGACCACGACGACCTGCTCTCGGCGGTTGAAGAACTGAATCGTCGATACCTGGAGGGTGAGGGAGCGGCGCATGCTGAGTGTCTCGCGCCAGTCTTCGCCTTGACCCGACCATTCGCAGAGCGAGATCCAGTGGGCTTTCGGACCAGCGTTTCGGAAGACTTCCTATGGAGGGACCATCGTTCACTCCGCGGCTACGAACTGGACCGCGATGCGGTGCTGAGCTGGATGCTGGACGAGGACTCCATCACCGGCGTACGGGTTGGTTACACAAGCCGAATTGACGCTGTATCGGGCGATTGGTCGTTGCATTGCAACGTAAGGCGCGGTCTTTCGCCGGAAGGATTGGAGTACGAGACCTCTTTCCTGCTGATCCACGGAGTACGAGACGGCCAGCTGTTCAGAGTCGAGAGCTTCGACGATGACGACCTTGACCGTGCCCGTGAACGTTTGTCGGAACTGGCCGGCGGCGAGTCGGACCGCGCTCCATCCAAGTCTCCGTTCCTGGCCCTTGCCGACTGTCTGATCGAATGCCTCAACTCGGGCGACCTCGAGGGTTTTCGCGACCTGGTCACCGAAGATGTTGTGCGCCACGATCATCTACCTCTGAGCGTCCAGGGAGAACAGCACGGGATTGAGGCCTTCATCGGTCTCCAAAGAGCAGCCCTCGATACGGGACAAAAGCTGAGTGCGAGTCACGAACTGGTCGCGTTGCGCGGCGACCAGTTCGGCTTGACAAAGGTCAGCCTGAAGACAGAGTTCGGCGAGGAAGACCACCTGGTGATCAGTGAGCTGTCCCCTGAGGGTTTGCTGGCGGCCTACTACAACTACGAACTCCAGGACTTGCCCACCGCGATCGAGCAGCTCGACGGGCTTTTTCTCAATTCCCTGCCGCCGGAGCTTGCGGATGTCTTCGGGCCCACCGTGGCAGCTCAACATGCCGCAAACCGACTCGACCTCGATGCGCTGGCCGGCCTGTTGGACCCTGGCTTCGAAGTTGTTGACCATCGCCCGGCGTCCTGGCCGCCGTTGGATCGAGAGGGAATGTTGGAACGAACGGGCTCGGTCGAGGGGACCGGCTATGTGACCGTCATCAGCGAGGTCATCGAGCTGTCGGCGTCGGCTCTTCTTGTTCGCCTCGATCGGGTGACGGTCTCGCCGGACACCCGCATTGTGACTTGGGTAGTCGCTCAGGCCAGTGGTGGGCGGGTGACACACATCGACAACTTTGACGAGGACCAGTTCGATCTGGCCGAGACCTTCTACCAGGAGTTGGTCGCAACGGCTTCGGGCACAATGCCTTCCGCTGATCGGGACAACCGGGCCTCGCTCGTTGCGCGGGAGATATTCCCTCGCATTGTTGGCGAAGTCGGCGAGATAGCGGCCTTCCTCCATCCGAACGTCATTCGGTGGGACAACCGAAGTGGTGCACCTTCCCCGACCGCGTACAGCGCTGAGGCCTTTCTGGCCGGACTCGAGTCGTGGAGCCACGTCGGAGTCGAGGACATCCAAGTTCGGAATGTTGCGACGCACTCGGACCATCTGTGCACAGTCAGAGTCAACACGGCAATGCGCAATGGCTACGAGATAGAGGCCCTGAGCGTGGTCGAGGTAGATGAGGACAACCTGGCCACTCGTTTCAGTCACTTCGATGACGATGATCTGCCGGCGGCACTCGAGCTGATGGACGCTTGGTCTGGGGAGAACCGCGCAGTTCTTGCCGGGCGACGGTTGATTGCAGCGACCATCAACGGAGACCCCGATGAGCCGGGTGACTACCCGCTCCATCCGGAGGTTGTGAGGTGGGACTATCGGCAGGGAATCAGCTCGCCGCTGGCGCAGACCGCAACCGCATATGCCGAGTCGCTCGACTCATACAAGGCCCTGGGCATCAAGGACGCGGACTACAAGGTGCCCGGCTCACGCGGTGACGCGATAGCGGTGGTCGAGGTCGACGTTGTTTCCCGAGAAGACTTCAGGTTCCATGCCCTGCTGCTCTGTGAAGTCGACGAGCAAGACCTGATCACCAAGGTCGCCATGTTCGACGTGGAGGACCTGCACGAGGCACTCGGTCTCATGGACGAATGGCACGACGAGCTGATTCGGTCCGGAGAGCCGAGTGTGATCGACGGCTCCGTGGCGACTGGCGAACCGGTCACAGGCGTGCCGGTCTCGAACCTTGCCAGTGAACGCTGGCAAGAGATGTCGAGGCTGTACAACGAAGGTCGCATCGAGGAGATGCGTCAGTTCCTCTACGGCGATGTTGTTCGAAATGACCGCCGCGCTGTCTCGGTGTACGGGACAGTCGACGGAGCTGACGATGTCTTCGCCCTTCAGCGCAGCGCCCATGAACTGGGTCGCACGGAGGTGGCGGCTGCGGTATTGGCTGTGCGGGGCCAGCACTTGTGTTTGGTGGAGACCCGCCTCGCGGCATCGCTCGGGCACGACGTCGCCTTAGCCGTTTTGATGACGACCGAGGACGGTTCCAAAGTCCTGTCGTACTCGGTTTACGACAGCCACGATCTCGCCTCAGCCCTCAAAGAGTTGGACGAGCTCTATCTGGCTTCCATTGATCCAGAACGAGCGGACGTCTACAGACCATTCATAGCTGCCAGCTTCTCGACCATGGACGGTGACTACGACCAGATCAGACAATTCTTGGCTGACGACTTCGTCAGCGTCGACCATCGAACGCTTGCTTGGCCTGATTTGGACCGAGAGGGCTTTATTGACCGCATTCGTTCTCAAGAAGGTTCGGGGTATTCGCTCGTGTACCGAGAGATCCACCGACTGTCGGCTTCTGTTGGTCTAGGGACTGCTGACCACAGAACGGCGTCGCCCGAGACGCATCGAACGAACCATCACGTGTGGGTCAGCCGAAACGGACGGCTAGTACGGGTCGAGCACTTCGATGACTCGGACTTCACTTCGGCCTTGGTTCGGTTCGAGGAGCTCGCTAGTTCGTCTATCGCCGACTCTGGTGCGCCACGCGGCACTGGCTCTGACCCAGACAGCCAGCTGGCGTCGGTCGACGGTGTGGGCTTACGCTCCTCTGGGGCC
>JBPCTU010000308.1:0-4410 GCA_051011515.1 Acidimicrobiales bacterium | reverse complement strand
GCCCACTCCTTCAACCAATCCTCCAAGAGCCGCGGTGGAACCTCGGTCTGGACCAGGTGCTGGAACTGGGTGGAACCCTTACCCATGGCCTTCGTGGTAGCGGTGCGCCCTGACGATCCCATCAACGCTGCGTCCAGTCGGGGCCCGCCCACCAACGTCTGTGGTGTGCGATAGGGCGACTCGACCAGACGGAACTTGCGCTGCAAACGGGCCAAGGCGAGCATTCCGTCTTCCTGTAGCGACGCTGCGAACTCTTCGCCCGCCAGCCCATCGATCTGGTGGCCGCCGTATGTGATGAAGTTGAAGACGAACCCCAGCTTGCCGATCTCGGCCGGGAAGGCTCGCATCTCATCGTCGGACATTCCGGTCGTGTCCCAGTTGAACGATGGCGACAGGTTGTAGGCCAGCATCTTCTCGGGATACACCGCGTGGATCGCCTCGGCGAACTCCTTGGCATCCTCCAGGTCAGCTGTCTTGGTCTCCATCCAGATGATGTCGCAGAACGGTGCGATGGCCAACGACTTGGCCACGGCGTATGGGATGCCTCCCTGGATTTGGTAGTAACCCTCGGGTGTTTTGGCCAGGCGAGCATCCCAGGTGACGTCCAGGCCCATCTCGGCGGCCTTGGCTCTGGCTTCGTGCCAGCTCGCGGTCTGAGCGAATGATTCCCACTCCTCCACCGACATCGGCAGGTCGCCGCCCTCTTCGGACCGGAACGCCATGGCCTCGGCCACTGCCTCCCGGTAGGTCATCAGGCCGGCAGCGGTCTGCCAAGCATCGACGAACGCATCAGCGGCCGAGTCCAGCGCCTGGTCGGCAGTCATGGCTCCTGACCCGACCGAAGCTGCGGCTGCAGCGACTGCCTCGAGGATCCCAGCGGCCTCCAGCCACAACATGGCGTCGGCCTTCTGTTCCGCCGGCACCGAGTACAAGAGGTGGCCGTTCAGCTCGTCGACGCCGGCATCGTGCAGAGCTTCCAGCAGCGCCAGGAAAACAGGTTTGTAGCCCGGAATAGCGAGGTTGGTTGCACCGAGGATGAATGCCTGATCCCTTTCGTCGCCCGAACCGTCGAGAAGCGTGGCTGCTTCGGCGTCGGTGCGCGCAACGATGATGCCTGCGACCTCCATGATGTCCAGCTGAAGTCGTGCAGCGTTGAGCCGCTTGATCTGTTCGTCGACTGGCACGAGGACTTTGCCGCCTTGATGGCCGCACTTCTTGACACCTGGCTTCTGATCCTCGATGTGGTATCCGGGGACCCCAACCTCGGCGAAGCGGCGAATCAGGTTGCGCACGTGGCCATCGCCGCCGTGGCCGGTATCGGCGTCGGCGATGATGAAGGGCATGAAGTTGACCTCGGGCGTCGCCTCGCGGTCTTCGTCGGACATGCGGGCACGCGCGAACTGCTGGTTCTTGTCGGCTGCGAGAAGGGCTCGAACGATCGGGGCCGCCTCATCGGGGACTTGACTCAGGGGGTAGCTCGCGAGGTCGGCGCCAGGATCTTCGTTGATGGATCCTTTCGCCGAGGTGGCCCATCCGCCGAGATAGATGCCTTCGATTCCCAGCCGCCGCATCGCCACTGCCTGGCCGGGTGAGTACGGGCCAAAGGTGGTGATGGACTTGCCTTGCGAGTAGAGCTCGCGGAGCCGATCGTAGAACTCATCAGCAGCCACCCGAGCCACCGTGTGGTCGTCGGCGATGGTGCCACGCTGTTCGACGACCTGGCGGGCGGAGTAGAGCCGGGTGATCTCGCGGAACCGGTCTGAAGCGAACCACGCTTCGGTGGCTTCAGCTTCGGAATCTAGGAACGCCATTGTCCCTTCCTCCCTGTAGTTGTCGGGGCGACGTGGGCAAACCTACGACCATCGACAGACCCGTATGCGAACCCCAACAGCATACGGGCCGGTCGCACGGCCGCAATCCGATCATCGGCAGACGTCAGGCGTTCTCCACGTCGGCGCGGACGAGGTCCCGGGTGTCGCAGGGAGCACAGGTGTCGATGCCTTTGCCGCCGCTGACGACATCGACGAATGCATCAGCAGTGTCGAACGTGTCGTTGCCACCGTTGCCTCGAACGATGTCTGCTCCGAGGCCACCAGTGATCGAGTCGGCGCCCAAACCACCGATCAGAGTGTCGTCCTGGGTGTTGCCGTTGATGACGTCGTTGCCTCCGCCACCCTTGACAGTGTCTTCGCCCTTGCCGCCATTTGCGACATCGGCACCCGGCCCACCGATAACGGTGTCGGCCCCGGCGTTGCCGTTGACCTTGTCGTCGCCTCCGCCACCCTTGACGGTGTCATCACCCTTGCCGCCATTCGTGGTGTCAGTCCCCGCGCCGCCGAGCACGGTGTCGGCTCCGGCATTGCCGAGAACCCTGTCATTGCCATCCTGACCCTGAACGTTGTCGGAGCCACCGTCGCCCTTGATGAAGTCGTTGCCGGTACCACCGCGGATGGTGTCGTCGTTGGCGCCACCGAACAAGCGATCGTTTCCGCCCATGCCGTTGATGGTGTCGTTACCGCCACCGCCGGCCAGCGTGTCGGCCAGAGCGGTGCCGTTGATGATGTCGTTGCCGCCACCGCCGTCGACGTCGACGCCCTTGGTGAAGGTCCCTCCGTCGGTCACAAGGTCGAAGGTGTCAGCGCCACCACCAAGACGGAACTGGAAGTTCGGATCAGCGTCGGCGCCCGGCCAACCCATCGTGAGGCTGATGCTCGTTGGGTCACCGAGAGAATCGGTCGCACCGGGAATGTTCGAGGCCTTGTTGATGACAACGTTCTTCGCAAGCAGCTTGGCGCGGTCGATATTGGCTGCACCGATGACCCTGATGGTGTCGGTCCCCGGAGCAGCCGACGTAAGCACCAGGTTGAGCTGGACGATGCTGCCGTTGATGATCCAAGGGCTACTCGCATCCACGATGATTGTCTGGTTCTGAGCGGCGTTGATGTCGACAACGGCAACCGAAGTGACGTCGGCCCCACAAACCGCTCCATTCAGCAGGAGCTGATCGCCCGAGACAGCCAGAGTCACGTCCTCGGTGGTGTCGAAGACGGTGACAACAACAGCGCTCGTGGTGTCGTCGCAGTTGACGGCGGCGCCTGCCGGTGCAGCCGTCGCCACTAGAGCTCCAACCAAGCCGGCCAGAGCGACCAACCACAACATTGGCGACCTGGCAATACCGGGCCGCTTGCTGCGAACAACCCGGGACCGGGTGGTGGATGGTTGAGCGTCGATCGTCATTGCCTTCTCCTCGGGTGGGCTTGAAGCAGACCCTGTCGAGTCTGGTTTCGCCCAACCACACTGTGAATGGGTGGAATCTCCTGGGGGTACCCAGATACTCAGGCCGATCACACTGAGCGTCTACGTTTCGACGCTGCGCGTGAGATCTTTGTTAGCTGGGAACTTACTCTTCTGCTCGAGGGCGGTAACAAGCCAAGCGGACCGATCTGGCCGGCGCAGAACTCTAGATGCCGTCTCTAGCCGACGGTACGCGCCCGGGAAAGCGTTACGCGCCCGGGAAAATAGCCGACTCCCATTGGACCCCGCTGGGTGCGTACCTTGGAGGGTATGGACACTGCGGTCGAGGCAGTTCGCACCCGAATCGGATCCGGACTCCGACTGATACTGGGCGGGTCCGAGGAACCACGCCAACTTCCCGACGATGGAGGCCTGTTCGGACCCGACAGCGCCACATGGCGGGTCCACGGAGACGCTTCGATGCTCGTGGGTGGCATCAGAGCGCTGATCATCCAGACTCTGCATCCACCAACCATGGCGGGGGTAGCGGAGCACTCGAACTACAAGTCCGATCCACTTGGGCGGCTTCAACGCACAGCACAATTTCTCTCGGCCACAACGTTTGGAACCGTTGCCGTGGCCGAATCCGCAATCGCCACCGTTCGGGCCGTCCACGGCTCGGTGAATGGCGTGATGTCCGACGGCACGGAGTACTCGGCGAACGACCCGCATCTCCTGCTGTGGGTTCATTGCACCGAAGTGGATTCATTCCTGGTGGCAAAACGCCGCTACGGAAGCGGCTCGATCGACGACACCACCGCGGACCGGTATGTAGAAGAGATGGCCACGGTCGGTGAGATGCTCGGGGTAATCGACGCGCCCCGCGACCAATCGCAGTTGGCCGAGTGCCTCAACACATTTCGCGATGACCTCGGCATCACCAGCGATGCTCAGCGCGCTCTCTGGTTCATCACCTTCGCCCCACTGCCAATCACTCTGCGGGCCCCCTACGGCATTCTCCTTGGCGGGGCCGTTGCCACATTGCCCTCGTGGGCTCGCCGGCAACTGTGCCTTCCCCGGCTGCCGATCACCGAGGCTTTGGCTGTCCGCCCTGCTGCGCTGACGCTGACCAGGTTGTTGGCTTGGAGCCTCGCCGCCCCTCAGCCTCGACCGCGA
>JBPCTU010000307.1:0-6273 GCA_051011515.1 Acidimicrobiales bacterium | reverse complement strand
ACTTGACCGTGCCCTGGCAAGAGACGTGTTCACTCCAAACGGGGAACCCCATGTCTCGCAGATCGGCCGTGTCTCTGACGGCGGCGTCGGTGATGAATGCCCGAACGCCATGGGCGACGAGCGACGTTGCCAAGAGGTCGCCGAACCCGCCGTGAGTCGACGGAGAGGTGTGAGCAACGATCAAGACATCGCCGGGCCGGCAAACTTCGACGGCCGCGTGAATCATGATGTTGTCGCCGGGGTGACTGGACACCGTGACCGCCGAGCCGGCAATTTTCGCCCCCAACTGGATCGGCCGGATGCGCGAACCGACGAAACCGCGTCTGCCGATGGCTTCATGGACTGTGGCGGTACCCACCTCCGCCAGCTCGTCGATCGTTGACTCGTCGGCACGCTCGATCCGGCGCACCACTTGGTGATGGTTCATCAGGGTCCTCCGACCTTAAGACGTGGGTAGACACGACGAATGTTGTCATCAAAGATCATCTGGCGCGCTTCGTCGGATATTGCTGCGTCGTCGACATAGATCTTGGTGTCGTCGTAATAGTTCCCGGTCCGGGGATCGACGCCCCGAACCGCCCCCACCATCTCGCTGGCAAACAGGATGTTCTCGACCGGCACGACATCGAGAAGAAGATCGATCCCTGGCTGGTGGTAGACGCAGGTGTCGAACCAAATGTGTTCGAGCAAGGCTTCGAAATCCCAACCCTGGTCCTGGGCCATCCCCACGAATCGGCCCCAGTGATAGGGCACTGCCCCACCGCCGTGGGGGATGACAAACCGCAAGCCGGGAAAGTCGGCGAGAAACCCCGATGTGAGCGCCTGCATGAAGGCCGTGGTATCGGCTCCGAGATAGTGCGACCCAGTGGTGAAGAAATTCTCGTTGCATGCGGCACTGACGTGGATCATCCCCGGCACATCGAGCTCGGACATCTTCTCCCAGAGAGGCCACCAATACCGATCCCACAGCGGTGGCCCAGTCCAGAATCCTCCACTGGGATCGGGGTTCACGTTGCAGCCGATGAAGCCCATCGCGGACACGCAACGCTCCAGCTCACCAACCGAGCCGTCGATCGGCGCCCCCGGTGACTGCGGCAGCTGACAGACGGGCGCAAAGTTCTCCGGATAGAGATCACAAACCCTGCGGATCAGCTCGTTCTGGTGTTCAGTCCAGAACTTGGAAGTGTGTTCGTTCCCGACATGGTGGGCCATCCAACTGGCCCGAGGGGAAAAAATGGTGAGGTCAGTCCCGCGCTCGCGTTGAAGCTTCAGCTGGGCACTTTCGAGGCTCTCACGAATCTCATCATCGCTGACGGAAACCACACCCTTGTCGCCGACATGGGCGGGATCGGCAACAACGGCGGCGGTCTGGGCTTCACGCCACCGCCCCACTCCCGGCGGGGTAGTCGTGTAGTGGCCGTGGCAGTCGATGATCACGGAGGCCCAACCGTAGTACTCCCGAACTGTGCCTTGATGAAAGTTGCGCCTCCGGTACTCTCGGCACTCTTGTGCACAGTTAGCAGGCAGTGATCGTCGAGCCGCCCAGCTCGCGCCGGAGCCCCTCGGAAGCGGGGGCACGATGAGAACTCAGGTCGTGATTGTCGGTTCGGGCCCCGCCGGGATGTTGTTGTCGCATCTCCTGAGCCAGGCAGGTGTCGACCACATAGTCCTCGAGAACCGGAACCGCGCGCACGTGTTGGGTCGTATCCGTGCCGGAGTTCTCGAGTGGGGAACGGTGCAAGTCTTGCGAGATGCCGGCCTTGCCGACCGAATGGATCGCGAAGGACACGTTCACGACACGATCAACATCGCCTGGCGCGGTCAGGACGTGCTCTCCATCGATACGAAGTCCTTGATCGGCAAGCAGATGATGGCGTATGGCCAAACGCAGATCCAAGAGGACCTCTACGACGCTGCCGACAAAGCCGGAACCAACCTCATCTTCGAGGCCATGGAGGTCGAGCCACACGACATAACAACCGAACACCCCTACGTGACCTTCGACCACGACGGCATCGGGCACCGGATCGACTGCGATTTCATAGCCGGCTGCGACGGCTCCCACGGCGTCAGCCGCCTCGCGATACCGCAATCCGAGAGACGCGAGTTCGAGAAGATCTATCCGTTCGGCTGGCTCGGGATCATTTCCGAGACTCCCCCACTGCCGATCCTCATGTACGCGAATCACGAAAGCGGGTTCGCCCTATGCAGCATGCGGACGCCGATGCTGAGCCGCTACTACGTGCAGTGTTCGCTGGGGGACTCGGTGGAGGACTGGCCGGACGAACGCTTCTGGACCGAGCTGTTCGCCCGAATCCCGACCGAGATGTCTGACCAGATCCAGACCGGGCCATCGGTGGAGAAGTCGATCGCGCCGCTGCGCAGCTTTGTGGCCGAACCGATGCAGTGGGGCCGACTCTTTCTCGCCGGTGACGCCGCTCACATCGTGCCGCCCACGGGGGCCAAGGGACTCAACCTGGCAGTTTCGGACGTCCACTATCTCTCCCGCGCTCTTGTCGCCCACTACGGAGGCGACGACCGCTACCTGGACAGCTACTCCCAAACCGCACTCCGGCGGGTGTGGGGAGCGACCCGATTCAGCTGGTCGCTGACCCAGCTGTTGCACCGATTCCCCGACCAGACACCGTTCGACCAACGCGCACAGGAACAGGAACTGTCGCATCTGGCTGGTTCCCGATCGGCGCAGACCGACTTGTCGGAGCAGTACGTTGGCTTACCACTAGAGGAGTAGCAGCCCATGACCCGTCCCCAGCGCAACTACGACGACATTCCGGGGACCTACATCTTCGACGGCGATCACAGCCGCAAGGGTTACGCGCTCAACATGTTCTGCATGTCTCTCAACGAGGAAGCGAACCGGGACGCATTCCGAACCGATGCAGAGGCGTATCTCGATCGCTTCGACCTCACCGCCGAACAGCGGACTGCAGTTGTCGAACGAGACTGGCTCGAGATGCTCCGCGTCGGTGGCAACATCTACTACACGTTCAAACTCGCGATCTTCGATGGGCTCACGATGCAAGACGTCGGCGCGAAGATGTCCGGTGCGACCACCGAGGAGTTTGCCCAGATGATGGTCGACGGTGGTCGCTCGGTCGACGGCAACCGAGCCAAGAGCGAGTGGGGGTCGAGCTGATGGCCGAAGTCGTCGCCGGCATCGGCACCTCTCACGTACCCGCCGTAGGCGCGGCAATCGACCACGACAAGCAGAACGAACCGTATTGGCGGCCCTTCTTCGACAAGATTCAGGCCGCCCGCGACTGGATGGCCGAGGCCAAACCCGATGTGTGCATTGTCGTCTACAACGACCACGCATCGGCCTTCTCTCTGGAGCTGATCCCAACCTTCGCAGTGGGGGTCGCTGCCGAGTTCCCGCCAGCCGACGAAGGGTACGGACCTCGTGGCGTGCCTGCTGCGGCGGGCCACCCCGAGATGGCCTGGCATTTGGCGGAGTCGCTGATCCTCGATGAGTTCGACATGACCATCGCGAACAAGATGGCCATCGATCACGGCTGCACCGTTCCTCTATCGGTCGTGTATGGCCGGCCCGAGGCCTGGCCCTGCAAGGTCATCCCCGTGTGCGTGAACGTGATTCAGTACCCGGCGCCGACCGGCAACCGCTGCTACGACCTCGGCCGGGCCATCCGGAGAGCCGTTGATTCCTACGGCGGGAACGAGAGGGTGGTCATTCTCGGGACCGGCGGGATGTCGCATCAGCTCCAGGGCGAGCGTGCAGGCCTCGTGAACCTCGAGTTCGACCAGGCGTTCATGGACCGCCTCGTCGGCGATCCCACAGGACAGGCTCGAGTCGATCACATCGAATACCTACGAGAGGCCGGTTCGGAAGGAATCGAGCTGGTCATGTGGCTCGTCATGCGCGGCGCTCTGGACGAGGAGGTCCGTGAGGTCTACCGCATGAACCATGTGCCAACTTCCAACACGAGCAACGGGCTGATAATTCTCGAGAATGCCTGACGAAGTGGAGGGCCGCCTGCCCCGCCAGCGACGACCGAGTGGTCACGAGGCGCCCGACATCGTAGAAACCATTCTCGCCCATGCGCGGGAATCGCCAGCCAGACCGGCAGTGCAAGCGCCCGACGCTGAGCTGACCTATGGCGAACTGATGGATGCGGCTCGAACATTGGCCGGAGCCCTGCGGGCATCGGGCGTTGCCCCCGGCCACGTGGTCGTAATCACGCCGGATCAGACATCCAGTCGAGTCGTCCAGCCACTTGCGGTACTCATGTGCGGTGCAGCGTACTGCCCGTTAGAGATCGGTCTGCCTCGGGCTCGCGTCGAACGACTCGCCGCCATCAGCCCGACAGCAGTCGTGGCCGATGCCTCGATCACGGGTGAGCTCGGCCTCTCGGCACTCCCGACGGTCGACCCTTCGGGTGATCACCAAACCGAGCCGATGCCACCCGAACGCGTCGGTGACACGCGAGGACCGGCCTACGTGCTCCAGACATCTGGCAGCCAAGGAGATCCCAAGACAGTCGAAGTCGGACGAACCGCGTTGTCGCGTTATGTGCGAGCGCTGCGTTCAGTGATCGACGTGGGTCCCGAAGACAGGTACTTGCAAACCGCGTCGCCGATGTTCTCTGCCGCTGCGCGCCAGCTCTGGCTGCCGCTCGCCGTTGGGGCTCAAGTCGTGGTGCCGAAGGACTACGAGGTGGCCGAACCCAACCGCCTCCTCGATGCCTTCGAAGCGACAGCCGCCACGGTGTGGGACACGATTCCTGCAGTGTGGCGGCGGGTTTGCACCGCGCTCGGGGCTCGGCCTCCGGTTGAGGCAGCGGCCACGGTCGCGTCGCTGCGCCTCCTCCTGAGCACTGGAGAACCGCTCCCATGGACCACCGTGGACGCCTGGCGCTCTGCCGCTGGCGACAAGCAACAGCTGATCAACCTGTACTCACAAACCGAAACCGCTGGAACCGTCTGCACGCACCCGATCGCCGCCGGCGAGACCGGGGAAGGGTACGTACCACTCGGGCGACCGATGAGCGACATCACGATTCACTTGGTGGATCCCGTTTCGGGAGCTGGCTGCGATGCCGAGGGGGAGATCGTGGTCGAGAGCAACCGTCTCGCTTCCGGTTACCTGGCCGAGCCGGCCGGCACTGACGAACGCTTCATCGAGCGCGATGGTCACCGCCGCTATCGGACCGGCGACATCGCAGCCAGAGATTCCAGCGGCGTGCTCAGCGTGGTCGGGCGAGCAGACAGTCGCCTGAAGGTCCGCGGATACCGCATCGACCCCATCGAAATAGAGACTCTGCTGGAGAGGGTCCCTGGGATCGCCCGAGCTGCGGTCGACAGTACCGGCGGTGCGACGGGCACAGACCACCTGGTGGCCTACCTCGAAGTCGCCGCAACCTCGGACCTCGAGCCCGAGGCGATCAGGTCCGCTCTGGCCGAACAACTCGCTGCATATGCGATTCCCAGTGTGTACGAGGTCACCCAGAAGCTCCCGACGACCCACACGGGGAAGCTCGAGAGAGCGCGCCTGAACGAGACCGCAAGCAATCGGCTCGGCCACACAGGAGACGGCCGAGCCGCTACTACCCCGGAGGAACGAACAGTTCTCGAGCTGATGGCCGCCACGCTGACAACTACCCAGGTCGGGCTCGATGACAACTTCATCGACCTCGGTGGCCACTCTCTCGCCGCCATCGATCTGGCTGCGCGTGTTCAGGAGACCTTGGGGGTGAGCCTGGGGGTGGCGGAGATCTTCGACAACCCGACTGCGGCTGAAATCGCCGACCTCGTGGTTCGAGGCCGCGCACTGGGCACTACTCCCGATCTCGTTCGGGTGGATAGGTCGTCGCCGCTTGCTGCCTCACCCATGCAGGAGGCCCTATTCATTCTGTCCGAGCTGCATCCAGAGGACCCGTACAACAACATCGATTGGGCGGTCGAGGTCCGAGGCACGCTGGAGCTCGCGGGGATGCGAGCGGCATTCGCTCTCCTCTGCGAGCGACACGAAGCCCTACGCACAAGGTTCGATCTCATCGACGTGAAACTCCAGCAGGTCATCGATCCGGAGGCCGCTCCAACACTCGAAACCATCGATCTGGCCGACTACCCAACCGCGGAGCGGCGCGATGCCGCTTTGAACCTCGCCGAGCAGTACGCGGCAGACGGATTCGACCTGAGGATCGGGCCCTTGTGGCGCGCGACGCTGATCCGCGAATCACCTGATCGGCACTTGCTCGTGATCGTGGCTCATCACAGTGTCTCTGACATGTACTC
>JBPCTU010000306.1:0-22445 GCA_051011515.1 Acidimicrobiales bacterium | reverse complement strand
GGGGGAGAGGGCTAGAAAAAGAAGCTCGGGGGGGTTGGTGTTTGGGGGGGGGGGCCGGGGTCCCCACCGTCGTGCCCCCCCCCGATGCCGCCCGGTTGTCGGTTCGGTTCCCCCTCAATGGCCGTGTCTGACGTACCGGCAGAACAGCAGTCCGCGTGCCGTTACGGCTCGGTCGATGTCAAAGTCGGCCGACGTCAACTCGGGGCCATTGGCAAGCATTCGCCCACCGGTGCCCCCGACGAGCCTCGGCGACGTCGTCACACACAACTCGTCGAACAAGTCCTCGGCTGCGAGTTGGCCGTTCAGCGTCGGGCCCCCTTCGGCCAGTATCAAGGGTCCAGTACGTTTTGTTATCTCGTTCATGGCCATCCTGAGGTCCACCTGAACCTCGCCAACCGTCACCACGTCGGCCACCTCTGCGGCCGCCATCACTCTGTCGGGGTCGGCCGAGTCGGTCGTGATCACCATTGGCCGGTAGTCGGGGTCGGTGAACAAAGGTGTGTCCAGGTCGAGCCGCATGCTGTTGGTCACCAGACAGATCACCGGGCGGGTCAGCTGGCCTCGGTCTGCTCGTTGGGCTTGCACTGCAGCGGTTGGCGCAGGCGGTTTGTAACCCTCGGCGCGGGCGGTGCCGGCTCCGACCACGATGGCATCGGCCAGGCCCCGCAACGTCCCGAAGACGGCGAGGTCGGCTTCGTTGCCCAACCCACCCGAGACCCCATCGACGGCGATAGCGCCATCAATGCTCGAGATCATGTTGAGCATCAACCACGGGCCACCATCGCCATGTTCACGGGTGTCGGCGCGATAACGATCAGACAGCTCGATCAGATCCTCGTCCATCGACGGCAGGCTAGAGGAGCGGGCTGTGGATTGTGGGCCCGAGAATCCACAGCGTTTGGTCAGATATCCCCAACCAACCCCTCTTTCGGTCCACAGGCTTCATTTCCTAGGTTGCTCATTCGTGACGTTTCGTGTCGCCAGAAGTTGGAATGTTGGCTGGCGTCGGTGCGGGCAAACCGCGTCGGCGACTCCTTGAGGGGTAGGCGGCCGCACGGGGCGGGGGCAACCCACGCTGGGGCGGAGCAACAATCCTCGAACCTGACATCTGCGCCACAGGCGTCACAACCTGCAAACCGGCGTTTCCGTCCGTCCATCAGAATGATCGCCCATCCTGATGGGCGGGCGGGGACGATAGCCGAGGGCAGTAGACTGGACAGCCCGATCGGGCTCAACCCGTGAGGAGCGTGTCATGACCAGCCCCACGGCAGTGGGATTCGAACGCTGCCACACCACCGCCGAGGTGCATCCCTACGACGACATCCCGTGGGAACGCCGTACCGCGCTCATCGAGAACCTCACCGATGGTTCGGTGGCATTCCGCCAAGACGATGTGGAGTTCCCTGTCGAGTGGTCCCAGAATGCCACCAACATCGTCAGCCAGAAGTACTTCAGAGGCCAGCTGGGATCCGATACCCGCGAAAGTTCGTTGCGCGAAGTCATCGATCGTGTGGTTCGAACGATGTCTGAGTGGGGTTCCGATTCCGGCTACTTCGCCGATACCGCCGAATCAGAGTCATTCGCCGCCGAATTGACCCATCTGCTCGTTCACCAGCGGATGGCTTTCAACTCGCCCGTGTGGTTCAACATCGGCGTACCCGATACCCCACAACAGTCCTCGGCCTGTTTCATTCTCTCGGTCGACGACACGATGGAAGACATCCTCGAGTGGTACCTCGAAGAGGGCATGATCTTCAAGGGTGGTTCCGGTTCAGGAGTCAACCTCAGTCGCATCCGCGCCAGCACCGAAACCCTCAGTGGTGGCGGCGAACCAAGCGGTCCGGTCAGCTTCATGCGAGGAGCCGATGCCTCGGCGGGCACCATAAAATCCGGCGGCAAGACCCGGCGCGCAGCGAAGATGGTGATCCTCGACTGCGACCACCCAGACATCGAAGAGTTCATCTGGACCAAGGCACGCGAGGAGCACAAGGCTAGGGCGTTGCGCGAAGCCGGCTTCGACATGAGCCTCGACGGGGCTGACTCCTTCTCGGTCCAGTACCAGAACGCCAACAACTCCGTCCGCATGACCGACGAGTTCATGGAGGCCGTCCTGGCCGACCGTGAGTGGCCGCTCACCGCGCGTACCAGTGGGGAGTCCACTGGCACCGTGCGGGCCAAGGAGCTGTTCCACCAGGTCGCCGAGGCTGCCTGGGAATGCGCTGACCCTGGCATCCAGTTCGACTCCACCATCAACCGGTGGCACACGTGTCCCAACTCCGGCCGTATCTCCGCCAGCAACCCATGCAGTGAATACGTTCACCTCGACGATTCAGCCTGCAACCTCGCGAGCCTCAATCTCCTGGCTTTCCTGGGCGAAGACGATGTCTTCGATGTCGATGGGTTTCGGCACGCCGTGCGCACAACCATCGCGGCCCAAGAGATCCTCATCACCAACTCGCACTACCCAACCGACAAGATCGGCCAGAACGCCCGAGAGTTTCGCCAGCTGGGTCTTGGCTACACCAACCTCGGTGCGTTGTTGATGACGCTGGGGTTGCCCTACGACTCCGACGACGGTCGGGCGCTGGCCGCGACCATTACTGCGTTGATGACGGGCGAGGCGTACCGTGCCTCGGCAAGGCTCGCCGCCCGTATGGGACCCTTCGACGGGTTCGAGGTCAACCGCGATGCCACCTTGTCCGTACTCTCCATGCACCGGGCTGCGGTCGAGGACATAGCGTTGTCCGAGTCGGTTCCGGCGGCGTTGGCCCAGGCGGCACGCGAGGCCTGGACCGAAGCGGTCGAGTTCGCTGCCGTTCACGGCGTTCGCAACGCCCAGGTCACAGTTCTGGCGCCAACGGGCACCATCAGCTTCATGATGGACTGCGACACCACCGGGGTCGAGCCCGATCTGGCGCTGAAGAAGATGAAGCGGCTCGTCGGGGGCGGCACGATGTCGATCGTCAACCACTCGGTTCCCCGAGCGTTGTCGCGGCTCGGCTACAACACCGATCAGGTAACCGAGATCGTTCGTCACATTGACCGCCACGGCAGTGTTGCCGACGCCCCACACCTCAAGGACGAACACGTCTCGGTCTTCGCCACATCGATGGGCGAGGTCAGCATCGAGCCGATGGGTCATGTTCGGATGATGGCTGCGGTCCAGCCCTTCCTGTCCGGAGCCATCTCCAAGACCGCGAACTTGCCCGAGACGGCGACCGTCGCCGACGTTGAACACATCTACATGGAGGCGTGGAAGTTGGGCGTCAAGGCGCTCGCCATCTACCGCGACAACTGCAAGATCGCCCAGCCCCTGTCGGTCGATTCGTCCACCGAGTCCGACGCCATCGCGACCGCCGCGCAAGCGCTGCTCGAGGAAGCGCCACGCCCGACTCGAGAACGTCTGCCGCGGAGCCGCTCGTCGAAGACCTTCGAGTTCCGTGTTGCCGACTGCAAGGGGTTCGTCACGGTTGGCGAGTACGACGACGGCAGGCCCGGCGAGATCTTCGTCCGCGTTTCCAAACAGGGCTCCACATTGGCCGGGATCATGGATGCCTTCGCCATCGCGATCAGCCACGGTCTCCAGTACGGAGTGCCGCTCGACGCGTACGTTCGGGCATTCATCGGCATGCGTTTCGAGCCTGCTGGCATGACCGACGACCCCGACCTGCGTATCGCGTCCAGCCTTATCGACTACCTCTTTCGTCGGCTGGCGGTCGAGTACCTATCGCCCGACGACCGTGCTGCGCTCAACATCTTCACTACCGACGAGAGACTGCAGCCCACGCTTCCCGGAGTCGAGGAAGCCACGGCGGTTACTGCCCAGGGTGTCGATGTCGAACCCGATCCGCCCTCGGCTGTTGACGTCGTCGAACCCGCCGAGGCGGTCCAGCTACAACGTGGTGGTGTTGATGCCCCTCTGTGTATGCAGTGTGGCTCGCAGATGCACCGTGCGGGTAGCTGTTTCGCCTGCGAGAGCTGCGGCAACACCAGCGGTTGTAGCTGAGCGTCCTGGCACCGCGCTTCCAGTGCGAGCCGTGGCCGGCCGGCGCCGTATTCTGCGCGGCTAGAGTCCCACCAGCACGGCCGGGTCAGTGGCCCACACAGGATGAGGTTTCGTGATGCGCGCAGCAGTACTCCGAGATGATTCGGGCGTTCTCAACATCGAGGACTTGAACCTCGACAAACCCAACCGCAACGAGATCCGACTGCGGACCGTCGCGTCAGGCCTCTGTCACAGCGACCTGCATTTCATCGACGGGTCCTGGCCCACGCAGTACCCGACACTGCTGGGGCACGAGGCTGCTGGGGTGGTCGAGGCGGTAGGGGACGACGTTGTCGGCATGGCTCCCGGCGACCATGTGATCACTTGTCTGTCGGTGTACTGCGGCCAGTGTGATCTCTGCCTCACCGGGCACAGTTACCTGTGCGACAACCGACAGGCGGTGCAGGTCAGGCCCGCCGGCGAACCGCCCCGGGTCACCGATTCCGAAGGAACCGAGATCAACCAGTTCACCGGGTTGGGGTCCTTCGGCGAGGAGATGCTCGTCCATCAGAACGCCGCCGTGAAGATCAATCCTGAGATGCCCCTCGACAAGGCCGCGCTCATCGGGTGCGGGGTGACAACCGGTGTAGGTGCGGTATTCCGCAGCGCGGAGGTCAAGCCGGCCAGCACAGTCGCCGTCATCGGATGTGGGGGTGTCGGTATCTCGGCGGTTCAGGGCGCCCACCTGGCCGGTGCTCGCATGGTCATCGCTGTCGACCTCGAGCCGCGCAAGCTCGAGTGGGCCTCAGATCTTGGCGCAACGCACACAGTTAATCCCGCTGACGGAGACGCGGTGGCCCAGGTGCGAGAACTGACCGGGGGAGGCGTTGACTACTCCTTCGAGTGCATCGGTCTGAAGCAAACGGCCGAGGATGCCTACGCCATGATCCGCCCTGGAGGGCTCGCCACGATAATGGGCATGGTTCCCCTGGGCGTGAACTTGGAGATCCCGGCGGCGGACCTCTTCCTCGGCGCCAAGCGGCTTCAGGGTTGCATGATGGGCTCGAACAACTTCAAGGTCGACATGCCACACATGTGCGACCTCTACATGGGTGGTCGACTGCGCCTCGATGAGATGGTCAGCCAGAGGATCGGTCTCGACGACATCAACGAGGGTTTCGAAGCGATGAAGAAGGGCGAGGTTGTTCGCTCTGTGATCGAGTTCTGAGCTCGTCGGGCCGCTCCGACGTGGCCTGCTGGCTCCGGTAACCCTTGAATCGCCGCAGCCTCAGGCTGTTGGTTACTACGAACAGCGAAGACAGCCCCATGGCCGCTGCGGCGATGGCGGGGCTGAGGAGTCCGGCAGCTGCTAGTGGGATAGCTGCGCTGTTGTAGGCGAATGCCCAGAACAGGTTGGTCTTGATTGTGCCTAGCGTCTTGCGGCTGAGGGCAATGGCGTCGGCGGCGCCCAACAGGTTGCCGCTCACGAGAGTGAGGTCCGATGCCTCGATGGCCACATCAGTACCGGTCCCGATGGCGATTCCGACATCGGCTTGGGCCAGCGCAGGTCCATCGTTGATTCCGTCGCCCACCATGGCGACTCGATGGCCTTTACGCTGCATGTCGGTGACCGTTTGGACCTTGTCGCTGGGCAGAACCTCGGCCTTGACGGTTGGTATCCCGATCGAGGCCGCCACTTCGGTGGCTGCGGCCGTTGAGTCGCCGGTCAGCAGCGTGACTTCCAGTCCCAGATCGTCGAAGGCCGCAATCGCAGCTGGTGCTTCTGGCTTGATCTGATCGCTCACCACGAACGCCACTTGGGCGCTATCGCGGGAGCCGGCGAACACGACGGTCTTGCCCGACCGGGAGGCTCGATCGGCGGCCTCGGCGAGCTCGGGGTCGATGGGCGCGAACAGCTGGCGCTTTCCCACCAATACCGTCTGGCCCGCAACGGTTCCTCGGACACCCGAGCCGGGCAGGTTCTCGAACTCGGTGACGTTCAGGTCTTGGGTTCCGGCCGTTGAGACTGCGCGGGAAATCGGGTGTTCGGATAGAGCTTCTATCGCTGCGGCCGCCTCGATCCACCACGCGTCGGCAGTGCTGCCGCCCAGTACCTCGTCCAGCTGCATGCGTGCGGTGGTGACAGTGCCGGTCTTGTCGAGGACGATCGCGTCGAGTCGTCGGGTGTCCTCGAGGACCTCACCGCCCTTGATCAGAACTCCCATCTGGGCGCCGCGCCCGGTGCCGACCATGATGGCGAGGGGTGTCGCCAATCCCAGCGCGCAAGGGCAGGAAATGATGAGAACGGCGACGGCGGCGGTGAATGCGTCGCTGGCCGATTGTCCGGCCACCAGCCAAATCACCGCTGTACCTGCTGCGATCGCAACAACGATCGGCACGAACACTGCCGCCACTCGGTCGGCGAGACGTTGGACTGGTGCTCGGCTGTTTTGAGCCTGGTCGACCAGCTCGACGATCTGGGCGAGGGCCGTCTCGTTGCCGACCCCTGTCGCTTCGACCACCAGTGCTCCGTTGGTGTTCACCGTTGCGCCGATTACCGACGAGCCGGCCTCGACTTCTACGGGAACCGGCTCGCCCGAGATCATCGACGCGTCTATCGCCGAGTGGCCGCTGATCACGATGCCGTCGGTCGCGACCTTCTCGCCCGGACGCACGATGAAGCGGTCGCCCACCTGCAAGTCTTCAGCCGAGATCGTGGTCCCGTCCTCGAGTGTGACGTCGCTGACTCCCAACTCGGCGAGGGCACGGATTGCGTCTCCAGTTCGGCGCTGGGCCCGTGCTTCCAGCCACTTTCCGAACAGGATGAGTGTCACGATGACTGCGCCGGTGTCGAAGTAGAGGTCGCCGGTGTTGGTGATCAGCGCGACCGTCGACCACAACCATGCGGCGGTTGTGCCCAGCGAGACGAGGGTGTCCATCGTCGCTCCGCCGTGGGCCAAATTCTTGACCGCTGCCTGGTGGAACGGCCAGCCGGACCAGAACACCACGATGGTGGTCAGCCCAGCGACCACCCATTCCCAACCATCGAACTGAAATGGCTCGATCATGGAAATGGCCAGGGACGGGATCGTCAGCGCGGCAGCGACGACGAGACGCCGTCGGAGCTGAAGCGTGCGGTCTTGGGCCGCATCATCGAGTTCCTCTTCGGCCACAACCTCGTATCCGAGCTGGTGAACTGCGCTTCTCAGCTGGTCGTAGGTGGTGTTCGGCTGGTGCTCCACGACGGCTTTGCCGCTCGCGAAGTTGACTCTGGCATCGAGCACTCCGTCGACGTCAGAGAGCCCGCCGGCGATTCGTTGTGCACAAGCAGCACAAGTCATCCCGGAAATGGGAAGTTCGGATCGGGTTGGGTCAGTTGACGTCAATGGCGCCATAACCTCATGGTAAACCTTCTAGTCGACTAGAAGGTCAAGAGGATTCGAGAACTGCTTCTGCGGCCGTGGAGATCACCTGACACCGGTTGGGGTCGGTGCACGATGCCGGGTCCAGGTGCGACGCTCGATCGGCCATGCCGGCGAGTTCTTTACGCGCAGCAACCAACAGCGCGATCTGATCATCGAGTTCGCCCAGGTGGCGCTCGAGTAGGTCTCGAGTATGGGCGCACGAGCCGGATCCGGCGTCCTTGATCTCGAGAACGGACGAGATTTCTGCCAGCGACAACCCGGTGGCTTGGGCGTCGCGCACGAACCGAAGCCGCTCGACACTCTCGGTCCCGTAGTCCCGATAACCGCTGGGGGTGCGTGCTGGCGTGGGAAGCAGGTCGATCGATTCGTAGTAGCGGATCGTCTTGGTGGACACGCCGGTCCGTTCGGCGAGTTGGCCTATACGCATGGTTGTAGTCTATCGGCCCAACATTCTAGTTGGCTGGAATGTTGGGAAACCATCACGATGCCGCCGATTGAGGTGCGTCGACGGATCAGGGCATTCCGAGCAGAGCCAACATTGCGGGCGGCGGGGAGGGATCGCCCGCCGCCAACATGGCGGCTCGCTGGACGTTGACCGCGTCGTAATGTCGTGCCTTCCAGGTTTCCCAAGGTCCGCTTGCCAGACGGTCGACATTGCCTTCGGCAGCGATGCAGGCACGGAGGTAGTCCTGCAGGTGTCGAATGTCGTCTTCGGTCCCGATCGGTCCGTGGCCTGGGACGAAGATCGACCCGTACCCAACCACTGTCTCGAGCGATTCGATCCAACGCTCTGGATCGCTGTCGAACGCCAGGGGAGTCGTGCCGAAGCTCGCCACTGCCCCACACAGCACCACTCCCTCTTCGGGCACCTGGACAACGAGGTTCTGGGTGAGGTCTCCTGCAAGCGGCACCGCTACCGCCGAGGCCGATACCCACGCCGGTTCGGTGATCGTGTGGCTCACGGGTCGGGTCACCAATTCTTCGAACTCGTCGCCGTGATCAGGGAACAATCGGCGACAGCCTTCGATGTTCGGTGGTTGATCGAGGTGAGCGCTGATCTGTGGCGTGCCGTAGACCGCGGCAAGGGGAAATCGGGTCGAGCCGCCCACGTGTTCGATATGGCTGCTTGTGGCAACCAGACGCCTCACCGGGATGCCAACCATCTCGCAGGCATCGGCCAGTGGTTCGGCTTGGGTAGGGCTTACTAGCGCATCAACCACAGTCAAGCCATCGTCGTCGACAACGACGGCGGCATTCGGTTCGCCGGGTTCGCCCGAGCCTTGCCACATGACTACATCGCCGGCTACCTCGCTCAGCATCGGACCTCGCCGTGGTCACTCATGGCGCCCGCGAAGGGAGTGGATCAGGCGCTCCAGCGTTCCTGCGCGGTTGCGTAGACACCCTGGTCCCATGAGAACTCGACCATGTTGCCGTCGGGGTCACGAAGCATGCAGATGTACCCGATGGGTGGCGGCATCATTGTCGGTGGCATCCCCAGGCAATCGGCGGCCGTGGCTCGCTCGGCGATGTCGTCGACGTCGCCCCGGCTCGGCAGCTCGATGCCGAAGTGGGCGAATGGGGCCAAGACCGCATGAGGGGCAGGCTCGAACGGGTCCTTTCCCTCGAGGAACTGCGCTACCACCAGGATGAACGGATTCTCGACGGTGTCGGGCATACCCAGCCAGGCGCCAAACCCCATCTCGTCTTCACGTTTGTCGAGCAGCTCGAGCGGCGTGAATTCGCTGTACCAGTCGATCGTTGCGTCGATGTCGTTGACGCGCAACGCGATGTGAGTCCAACGAGCCTTTGGGGGGTGGACGTCATATGTGGAGTCGCTCATCTCTCGTCCTCCTCGTTGTCAGCGGCGCCTTGGCTGACCGTACCACGGTCCGATGGTCTGACAGTCGGGCAACCAGGCTGCCCTGGCGCGATCGCGAACGCGGCTTTGCGTGGCGCTATGTTGTCATGAATGGTCTGACGATCGGACCACCTCCACTCGAGGGAGCGTGAATTGGCAGCGTCGGACGAGCTTGAGTTCGAGCCCATCTCCAGGGAGACAGTCAGTTCGCAGATTCGGGCACAGCTACTCCGCCGGATAACTACCGGAGACCTGCAACCGGGCTCACAGATGCCGTCTGAGCGGGCGTTGTCGGAGCAGTTCCACGTGGCGAGGACTTCTGTCAGGGAGGCCATGCAAGGGCTGGTGTCTCTGGGAGTGATCGAGCGTCGGGGCAACCGGTCCTACGTCGCCGAGCACCTCCCCGAGGTGGTGATGCGAGAGCCCGACAGCCGTAAGGACTTCGTGATCCAGCTCTTCGAGACGCGACGGGTGTTGGAGGTGCCGATCTTCATGCTCGCCGCCGAGCGGGCCGGAGACGGCGACAAGGAACGGGTTGCAGATCTGGCCGGACGGTTCGGCGAGGACCTCGACATCGCGGAGTTTCGGCGCTTGGACCGCGAGTTCCACACCACCATCGCTGCGAGTTGTGGGAATCCTCTACTGATCGAGCTCTACGGCAAGGTTCTCGATCAGCTGTTCCGTTCCAGCGAGTTCGACGCCTTGCTGAGCGACGAACTCAACAAGGCCGAGGTCAAACGTATTGTCGCCGCGTCGAGTCAGGCCCACGCTCGAATCGCCGAGGCGTTCGTGGCCAACGATCTCGCGGCCATGGAGCTCCACTCGAGAGGCCACGTCAGCGCAGTCGAGCAGGCCATGGTCGACGATCTGGTGTAGCCCAGTCCCGAGCCTCGCTCAGGCCAGGCCGATCCCGGCCAGGACCGCCGCCGCTTCGGCATCGACCTGGGCGAGGAACACCGCGCTGTCCCAGTAGTCGGTCCGAGACGCGATCAAGCGATCTCTGACCACCAATCGTTGTACGCCCTTCACTTCGAAGTCTTGTTCACCCCGGTAGCTGCCCCGCATCGTGTAGAAGACGGCGACCGTGTCTCCGTCGGCCACGAGCGCGTCGATGTCGTAGGTGAGCCCCGGCATCGACGCCAAGAACCCGGCAAGCCTGTCCTCATAGACTGCGCGGCCCACACAGCCCGCACCGAGTGCAGCGGTGTGTTCATTGACGAAGTCTTCGCGCACGTGAGCCGCGATTGCCGCTGGGTCGGCGGTCTCGAAAGCATCGAGGTAGGACCTGACGATCGCTTTAGCGCTTGACGTGGCATCGTTCATGGCCTCACTGTTGCACGGCGGCTTCGTGGTCGTCGCTTCGTCGTCACGCCAGCTCGAGGTAGGTGGAATGGGTTTCGTGCACAACAAGGCCTTGGCCGGATACTGGTACCCGGTTGCTGAGTCGGTTGACGCCGCGCCTGGCCCGTTGGCTGTGACGCTTCTCGACCGGAACTACGTGCTCTGGCGGTCCGCGAACGGCGCGGTGGTCGCGGCGCCGGATCGGTGCCCACATCGCGAGGCGCCACTGTCGTTGGGTTCGGTCGAAGGCGGTGAACTGGCTTGTGCCTACCACGGGTGGTCTTTCGGAGACGAGGGGCGCTGTGTCGGAGTGCCCTCGTCGGGTCCCGAGGCCACGATTCCACCGGCCGCACATCTGAGCTGTGTTCAGGCCGAAGAACACTACGGCCTCATCTGGATCTGTCCGGGTGAACCTTTGACGCCGGTCCCGACCATCCGTTACGACCGAGATCCAGCATTCCGGCGGATCAACACCGGAGTGGAGGTTTGGGCTGCTGCGGCGACTCGGATGGTCGACAACTTCCTCGACATCTCACACTTCCCTTGGGTCCATGTAGGCACGTTCGGCGCGGGACAAGCCACCGAGGTGCCACACATAGACCTCGCCGATCTCGACGACGACTTCTACGGCTACGCCTACGAGGTGGACGCCAACAACCCCGAAGAAGCCGAAGCCACCAGCGGTTCGACCGACGGGGTGGTGCATCGGTGGATGAGCACGGGCTACGACCTGCCCTTCACCGTGCGCAGCACCATTCGTTATGCCGACGGACTGGAACACATCTTGTTGTTGTGCAGCACTCCGATAGACGACGAGAACTCGTACTTCACATTCGTCGTCTGGCGAAACGATGACTTCGACGTCGACCCCGAGGAGATCATCGTGTTCGACCGCGCTATCGGGGCCGAGGACAAGGCGATGCTCGAGGGTGTACCGGGGTCGTTGGCTCTGGGTCGCACTGATCTGGTCAGCGTGCAGTCCGACAAGCCATCGGTGGACTGGCGCCGAAGGTTCTTGGCACTGTTGGACGAATAGGCCAGACAAGCCTCGGCCCGGCGCTTGATGTCTCGGGGACTGATCGGTACGGTCCCGCCATCAAGCCAGCCATATGCCTTGTGTCCGAGGCCGGAGGACAATCGTGAACCACACACCCACTGCGGTATCGATTCCTCTCGAGAGTCTTCGAAGGTCTCGTGGGACCCATGAAGATGCCGTGGGGCTACCACCGGCCGTGTACTCCGACGCCGACTTCCACCATTTCGAGATGAGCGCCGTCTTCGGCTCGGAGTGGCTCTGCGTCGGTCGCCAGGAACAGATCCCCGACGTTGGCGACTACCTGGCCGTGGTCCGCGCCGGTGAACCATTGATCGTGGTTCGGGGCGCCGAAGGCGAGATCACCGCCATGTCTGCGGTGTGCCAACACCGCGGCATGTGTTTGACGGCGTCTGTCGACCGCACCGACGAGGACATGCTCGACCCGCCGGAGTGGGTGGGCGGCAATGCCAGGAACTTTCGATGTCCATACCACTATTGGGTATACGACCTCGACGGGCAGTTGATCGGGGCCCCCGAGATGGGTAGAACCACTGGCTTCGACCCGGGTGACGTACGTCTTCCCCGACTCGCCGTCGAACTGTGGCGGGGGTTCGTCTTCGTGAACTTCTCGGCCGATGCACCGCCCCTGGGACCGCGCCTAACGAAGCTCGACAGCGTCCTGACGAACTACCAGGTCGACGACCTGGTGACGGTTGATCCCGTCGTCATGCGCGACGTGCCGTTCAACTGGAAGATCATGATCGAGAACTTCGTGGAGATGTACCACAACAGCCGTTTACACAACGGTATTCACGACTTCGCGCCGTCCTCGGGTGCCTGGTACTCCGACTACGACACGGGCGACGGTGCTCTCTTCGGCTTCAACCAGACCGTTGAACCCGATGGTGGCTTCAATCCCACGTTCAAGGCGCTCTTCCCGCCCCTGCCCGGCATCTCGGCCGAGGAACGTCAACGCATCGTCTTCGCGTTCGTGCCGCCGACGCTTCTGATGGGGTTTCAACCCGATTCGGCGTTCTGGTTCGCGGTCGACCCCACTGGACCGACGACCCACGATCTGGCCATGGCATACATCTTCCCCGAGTCGACAATCGAGATGGCTGCGTTCGGTGAGACCATCGAAGAAGCAATCGCCGGGGTCGGCAACTTCGTTCGCCAGGACATGCCCACCAACGTGGCGGCCCAGATGGGTATGAAGTCGCGATTTGCCCCACGAGGTCGTTACTCGTGGCAGGAGGGGGTCCTCCCTCAGTTCAACAGTTGGCTGGTAGAGCGCTACGAGGCTGCGTCGGAGTAGTCGATCAGCTCGCGGAGCTGGCGGCGCCATTCAACCGATGCCTTGTCGGACTGAGTGTCGACGAGGGCTCCGCGGTCGAGTGAGAGTTCGCCGGGGATCCCTTCGAGCATCTGCTGGTCCTCGAGAGCCACCTGGATCTCGAAGTCGACGATTTCGGCGCCGCTCACAGAAACGTCGTCGTTGCGCCACAGCACGAACGTGAAGTAGCTGCGCTCCACACCGTTGGAGTCGGCGCCCCCGGGTGCTGCGGTCATGAACAACGTCTGCTCGATGCCGTTGTCGTAGGCCATCGTGCTGCGGACAGAGAACGGCAAGGCGAAACCCGTCGACATCGCAATGTTGACGATATCGTCGCCCCCGCCCGACATCGCCTTCGCATCGCCGTCGTTGTTGACCTCGACCTCGTACTCATAGCCGTGGAAGGTGTCGTCGAGTTGGGTCAGGGTGAAGTGCGGTACCTGTTTGGCGGCGTCGCGGCCGAATGTGCCGATGTGGGTGTAGGGAAAGTGGGCCACGTCGAGCATGTTGTCGATCATGCGGGTGGCCGAGCAGCTCCAGAGCTGGGTGCCGGTATTGAGCCTGGTGAAGGCCGGGTCCTCATCCACCGAGACTCGTGGTATCGGATGGAGCGGCTCGCCCGGGCATATCCAGACCAGGCCGTATCGCTCCTCGACGGCCAGGGCGTTCAGGTGCGCGGCGGGCGCGATTGCCGTATCTGGTCCCGACGAGGGTATGTCCACGCACCGACCGTCGATCCCAAAGGCCCAGCCGTGGTAGGGGCAGCGAATGCACTCGCCTTCGACTAGTCCGGCCGAGAGCCGGGCCTGTCGATGGCTGCACTGGTCCAACACGGCCGCCACCTGACCGCTCGAGTCTCGCCACAGCACGTAGTCGCGGTAGCGCAATGTGACTGGCAGAGGTTGGTCGACGACCTGATCGGTGGACGCGACCGCGTACCAGTGGTGATCGAGCGCTGGCTGCCCCACAATCGTGTCTTCCGGTCTGATTCGCCAACCCTAGAAGTGTCCAGCAGCCGGCTGCAATCGGGGACTCAGGCGCCGGGATCGCATCCGTCGCCTGGAGGTCATCGATGGCGGGCGGCGGCTGGAGGCAGTCTGTTGCCCCACTCATCGGTCCCAACTATGGTCTGACCATCAGTCCATTCCGAGCATGCGGAGACGACGAGACGATGCTGACATCGGCCGAGTGTGGGGCTCCAATGCATCAAGCCGTCGGGCTGAGGATCGGACTTGTGACGTGACCGCTGTTCCATTCGAGAACCAGTTCTGTCACTTCTTCGACGACGACGAGTTCGTCGAGACCGACCGCCCCGGCTTCCGGCGCCGCGTTATCACCGGGGGCAATCTTCAGCTGTGTTTCTGGAGAATCGCCGGTGGAGCGACTGGCTCTTTCCTCCACAAACACGACGAACACGAGCAGTTGGGCATCATCGTGAGGGGTGCACTCGACTTCCGCATCGGCGACGAGGACAACGAGGACAGGGTCGTCATCGGTCCCAACCAGGTGTATCTGGCGCCCCCAGGCGTATGGCATGGCGACAGCGTTTTTGTCGGTGACGTCGAGTACGACGAGTGTTGGATCCTTGATGTGTTTGCTCCTCCCCGCGACGATCTGATGGCGGGCTGATGGCTGCTCCCGACTGGCGGCTCGCCGTCGACATCGGCGGCACCTTTACCGACGTTGTGCTGCTCGATGCCGCCAGCGGTCGTGTCGTTGTCGACAAGACCCTCACAACTCCAGCTGCACCTCTCGATGGCGTGCGCAAGGGTGTGGTGCAGCTGCTGGCCAAGGCTGGAGTCGAACCAGGCGACATCACCAAACCCATCGTTCACGCCACCACCCTCATCACGAACGCGTTGATCGAGGGCAAGACCGGCCGGGCCGGTTTGGTCACCACCAGCGGTTTCGGGGACACGCTTCTCATCCGCGATGAGCATCGTTACGACATGTATGACCTCCAGATCGAGTTTCCGGCGCCCCCGATACCAAGAGAGCTCACCTTCGAGATAGACGAGCGCACGGGAGCCGAGGGCGTCGTGCTCAGCCAGCCTGCACAGGAGTCGCTCGCTTCGTTGACCGCCGCCCTGGAGGCGGCGCAGGTCGAATCGGTGGCGGTGTGTCTGCTCAACTCCTACGTCAACGGCTCGAATGAAGTCGCGGTTGCCGGACACCTTCGCCGGGAACTCGGCGTACCGGTGTGTATTTCGTCGGAGATCTCCCCCCAGATCCGCGAGTATCCCCGCATGATCACCACCGCGTGCAACGCGGCGACCATGCCCATAATCGGCCCCTACCTCGACGAACTGCAGAAGTGGTTGTCGGCCGAGGGGTTCGGTGGGTCGGTGCTCATGATGCTCTCCAACGGAGGGGTGGTTTCGGCCGAGGATGCGGCTCGAGGGCCGATAAGACTGGTCGAGTCGGGCCCCGCGGCCGGAGCACTGGCGGGCAAGTGGTTCGCCGACCGGCTGGGCGAGGATCGACTCTTGTGTTTCGACATGGGGGGTACAACGGCCAAGGCGTGCCTCATTGAGCATGGCGAACCCGAGCTGACGAACACTTTCGAGGTGGCGCGTGCCTACCGGTTCAAGAAGGGGTCTGGTTTCCCGGTCTCGGTTCCGTCGGTCGACCTCGTCGAGATCGGTGCGGGCGGAGGCAGCCTGGCCCATGTCGACCAGTTCGGGCTGCTTAAGGTTGGCCCAGAGTCGGCCGGTGCCGATCCCGGCCCGGCCAGCTACGGACAAGGCGGCATGGTCCCGGCGGTCACCGACACCGACGTCCTGCTCGGTCTGTTGGATCCCGCTGCCTTCCTCGGTGGCGATATGCCTCTTGATGCGGGCCTGGCCGAAAGCGCTACGGCTTCGGTTGCCGGCTCGCTCGGGTTGTCCACAATCGACACTGCCGCGGGCGTCCACGAGGTGGTCAACCAGAACATGGCTGCGGCCGCCCGGATGCATGGCGTCGAGATGGGTATCGACCTTCGGGGCGTCACCCTCATCGCCTTTGGTGGTGCCGGCCCGGTCCATGCCTGTGGTGTCGCCGACTTGCTCGAGTCCGACCGGGTGATCTTCCCGGTCAACGCCAGCGTGTTGTCGGCCTTCGGCACACTGGTCTCGCCAGTTCGAATCGACCTGGCAAGATCGCTGCCGCGCCTTGTCGACGAGGTCTACGAGTCCGAGCGCGACGCCCTGCTGGATGAGCTTCGCGCTGAAGGTCGACGGGTGTTGCTGGCTGCCGGGGTGCCCGAGGACGCAGTCGCGTTCCGCTACGGCGTCGACGCCCGTTACGCAGGCCAGGGCAACGAGATCACGATCTGGGTTGGAGAAGGCGACCGCTGGCCGGCCACTGCGGCAGAGGTCCACCAGGCATTCGAGGCCGAATATCGCAGAATCTACGGTCTGGCCATCCCCGATGTCCGGGTCGAGGCGGTCACCTGGCGGCTCAGCGCTTGGGCGCCCGCGTCCGGCATCGAGCCGGACACTGCACTCGCTCCCGGCAGCGATGCCCAGCCGTTCGCGACTCGACCGATGGTGTTCGGACGAGGCCAGTCCCCGGTCGACACGCCGGTCTATTCGCGAGGCGATCTGGGGGCTGGAAGCTCGTTTGTGGGGCCTGCAGTCGTCGAGGAACGCGAAACCACAACCGTCATCAGGCCAGGCTGGTCAGTGGTCGTTGCAGCTGATGGCTCGCTGATCGCTGAAAGGCTGGACCGATGAGCTTCGACCCCGTGGAGCTGGAGATTTTGTGGCAGTCGTTGATCTCGACCGTCAACGAGCGGGCGCGGGCCCTGCAGCGTGCCGCGTTCTCGCCAATCGTTCGCGAGGCGGGAGACCTGGCAAACGCCGTATTCGACCGGCGAGGCCGGATGGTGGCGCAAGCTGTCACCGGGACCCCGGGCCACATCAACTCCTTGGCGATCGGTGCCTCCAAGATGCTCGACGAGTTCCCCGTCGACGAGCTCGAACCTGGCGACGTCCTCATAACGAATGACCCCTACAAGACTGCTGGGCAGCTCCTCGACGTCACTGTTCTCGTTCCTGCATGGCGCAATGGAGTGCCCATCGCATTCTTCGGATCAACGATTCACCACACCGACGTTGGTGGCTACGGCATCGGCGCGGGTGGGCGAGACGTGTTCGAGGAAGGTCTGTGGATCCCGATCTGCAAGCTGATGAAGAAGGGCGAGCGCAACGAGGACGTTTGGCGCTTCATCCTGTCGAACGTCAGGCAACCTGACCACATGGCGGGGGACCTACATGCGCAGATGGCTTCGGGCGAGGTTGGCGCGCAACGTCTGACGACGTTGTGCGATTCGTACAGCCTCGACGACATCGAAGCACTCTCCGACGAAATCGTCACGAGGTCAGAGGCGGCAACGAGAGAAAGTATCGGCGCCCTCGCGGCGGGTACCTACCACGCGAGCGCAATCTTGGACCTTGCCGACGGCAGCCGAATCGACATTGTGTGTTCGGTCGAGGTCGATCCCGAAGCGGGCGAGATAACCGTGGACTACGACGGCACCTCCGAAGCCAGCCCGTGGGGCATAAACGTGGTCAAGAACTACACCCACGCCTACACGACGTTCACCGTTCGTTCGGTCTTGAACCCCGACATCCCGAACAACTACGGAAGTCTGGCGCCGATCAAGGTCGAGGCTCCTGAAGGATCGATCGTCAACGCAGTGCTGCCTCAGCCCGGCACGGCCCGCCATGTTGTCGGGATGTTCCTCCCGAACGCATTGTTGAAGGCGCTGGCGCAGGTCAAACCCGAACAAGCCATGGCCGAAGGCTCCGGGGCGGTCTGGACAATGCAGGTAAACGGGAACTATCCCGACGGAAGTCCTTTCATCACCGCCATGTTCACCTACGCCGGCGGCGTCGGAGCGCGAGCGTCGAAGCCAGGCCTCGATGCATGTTCGTACCCGACCGGCGTGTCAGCCGTTCCAATCGAGGTCGTCGAGGCCTCGGCTCCTATCAGGTTCAAACAAAAAGCCCTGCGGATGGACAGCGGCGGAGCCGGTGCGCAGGTGGGTGGTCGGGGGCAGGTCATCGAGTTCAGCGTCGATACCGAGAAGCCGTGGCAGCTGAACGCGGTGACGAGCCGCCTTTCGGATCCGCCTCAAGGTGTCTTTGGTGGTGAACCTGGAGAGGCAGGAAGTTTCCTCGTAAACGGGGACAGCGTGCAGACCCAGGCTCGCATCACCCTCAGCGGCGAAGACGTTGTTCGGTTGGAACTACCGGGTGGTGGTGGCTACGGCGAGTCTGGGGCGGGGGAGTAGATCGCCAGTGGGGGTGTCAACCGACCCGACCACGTTCGCTCACCTCTGGGCTGCCGCGGTGGGCAACAGGAGCCACGACACGTTTCTCGTGTTCGAGGGTCCCGATGGCCACGTCGCAGAGTGGACGTTCGCCGAGTTCGATTCACAGGTGGCGCGTGTCGCTGCCTTGCTGGCCTCTAGCGGTGTCAGGTCCGGCACGGCGGTTCATCTGGCGCTGACCAACTCACCCACCTTCGTGGCTGTGTGGATTGCGACGACGCGGCTGGGAGCATGGATCGTTCCTTCGGACCCCATGGCTCGAGAGGCCGAGCTGGAAGATCACCTGTTGCGAACTTCACCGGTTGTGGGGTTCTGCGCTGCCGAGCGAGCTGGGGTATATCGACGTGCAGCACCCGAAGCCATGGCCGTCATCGAGATCGACGAAGCCGACGTGGACTTCACCGCGTTCCCGTCAGTCGAGTTCGCCGACTGGGACGCTCCCCAGCCCACCGACCGAGCCGCGGTCATGTTCACCAGTGGGACCACGGGGAGGCCGAAGGGTGTCGAGATCACCCAGGCCAACTACGCGTTCGCCGGGGCCGTCATGGCCAACGCAAGCGATCTCGGGCCCGCCGATCGTCAGATTGTGGTCCTTCCGCTGTTCCACGCCAACGCCCAGTACTACTCGTTCGCATCGGCGATCGCCGTTGGCGCCAGCGTGGCGCTCATGCACACGTTTTCTGCGAGCCGCTTCCTCGATCAGTGCGTCCGCCACCAGGCCACTTGCGCCAGCCTGTTCGCGTCGCCGATCCGCATGATCTTGGCTCGAGGCCGTGCTGTCGACGGCGTTGAGCTGAGGCACTGCTGGTACGCGCAGAACATCGCCGACGACCAGTACGAGACCATCGCCGAATGGCTCGGTTGCCGGCCCCGTCAGCTTTACGGCATGACCGAGACCATTCCCGCGGTTCTAACCGATCAACCATCAGACCCTCGTGCCGACTCGATGGGATACGTCACGAGCGGTTGCCAGGTCGACATTCATGATGCGGAGGGACTCTCGGTGCGTCCGGACACGGTTGGCGAGATCGTGGTGGGTGGTGTTCCGGGGCTGACCTTGTTCTCCGGGTATCTCGACGATCCCGGGACCACCCAAGCCGCCTACCGCGACGGCTGGTTCCTCACCGGAGATCGGGCATCACGTTCAGCCGATGACAGGTACTTCTTCGATGGTCGGCGGTCCGACGTCCTCAAGGTTGCCGGCGAGAACGTGTCAACCGTCGAGGTCGAGTCGGTTCTGACCGCTCACCCGGCCGTGCTGGAAGCGTCCGTTGTGGGTGCTCCCGACGACATTCGCGATGAGGTCCCCGTTGCATTCGTCGTTCCCACAAACCCCGCCCTTCCGCCGACCAGCAGCGAATTGACCAGTTGGTGCAACGACCGACTCTCGAAGTCCAAGGTGCCGAGAGACATCACGTTCTTGGATGAGCTGCCACGTACGAGCGTAGGTAAGATCCGGAAGTTCATCCTCAAGGAGACGGTGGCGTGAGCATGTTCACACCCAGCCTGCTGGCCAGCCTCGGACCCTCGACTGCCGACGTTTCAGTCGCCGAGACCCTCCCGTCAGAGCTGTACACCTCCGACGAGTTCCTGGCGTTCGAACGCGAAGCCTTGTTCATGAAGGAGTGGTTGGCCGTTGGGCGTGCCGAGAGGCTGAGCGAACCCGGGGACTGGTTCACGGTCGACCTCCTGGGTGAGCCGATCATCGTTGTGCGCACCAAAGACGGCGATATCCGAGCTATGTCTGCTGTGTGTCAGCACCGGGCAATGCAGGTGTGTGAAGGCAGCGGCAATGCGACGACGTTCAAGTGTCCATATCACCATTGGATCTACGGCCAGGACGGTCGTTTGCTCGGGGCGCCGGCGATGGAGCGCACCGAGGACTTCGACAAGGCCAACTTCGGGCTTCCCTCGTTGAAGGTCGAGGAATGGCTGGGTTTCATCTTCGTGAATTTCGATGCCGACGCTGCCCCGCTAGGGCCGACCCTCGACAGGTACACGCCATACCTCGCCAACTACGACCTGGGCAACGCCGTTTGTCCCGGAACGTTCACCCTCGAAGGCCTCCCCTGGAACTGGAAGGTCATGTTCGAGAACTTCAACGATGGCTACCACGCCAACCGCCTGCACCAGTTTGTCCAAGACTTCTGCCCGTCCGACATGTCCGCGTTCCCCGAGCCATGGGCGGACGAGTCGAACGTCATCTTCCGTACCGCGGGGTACACCCACATAGACGGCGGATTCAACGCAACCCATCGGGTGATTATGGACGTTTTCCCCCAACTCACCGAAGAGGAACGCTCGCGGTCAACGTTCGCATTGATCCCGCCGATGTTGTGTTTCGGCAGCGCCCCCGACCAGTGTTTCTTCTTCCTGGTACGCCCCACCGGCCCCGAGACGATCGATGTGGAGATCGGCTACATCTTCCACCCGAGCGCTCTCGAAGATCCGCTCTTCGAAGAGAAGTTGGCTTTGTCCGACGCCGGTGTTCAAGTTTTCGTTCAACAGGACCAGGACGCGACCACCAAGGTTCAACGTGGTTTGCGATCGAGATACGCGCCCCGGGGGCGTTATTCGTGGCAGGAGGAAAGCCACATTCAGTTCAACCGTTGGTTGGTGCAGCGTTATCGGGCCTCGTGGCCCGAAGGCGGAGAACAGCCGGCGTTACGGGTAGTTGGCTCTTGACAGCGCTAAGGAAGAGCCGACCGCCAGCAAATCGCGTCATCGGGGTGCCACGCTGGGGGGATCCTGCGGACTCGGAACGGCTTTCGCTTCCGGTTGGAAGTGGGTTGTCGGCAATACGGAATGATCACAATTAGGAGGGGACTGATGTCCAAGACCTTGCTGAAACTGTTGGCCCTGTTACTGGCGTTCACGCTGGTCGCAGCAGCTTGCGGTGACGATGACGATGAAGGTGGTTCTACCGAGACTGGCGATGATTCGGGGGAGACCGAAGAACCGGAACCTGAACCCGAGCCGGAACCGGAACCGGAGCCCGAACCCGAGCCCGAGCCGGAACCCGAGCCCGAGCCCGAGCCGGAACCAGAGCCCGAAACCGACGAACTCGTAGCGGCGTTCGACGCAAATGGTGACGGCACGGTAACCATCGGCGTCGCTGCTGCCGGTCCCCGCGACGACAACGGCTACTACCAGTCACTCGTCAACTTCGCCGAGGAGTTCTCAGCGGAGAATGGCTGGGCCCCGCCGATCGTCAGCGACAACATCGGAGCAGACAACGCGGCACAGGCGATGGCCGACCTCGCCCAACAAGGCGTGGACATTCTCATGGTTGGGGCCAGCGAGATTGCTGAGCCGTTGCCGGACCTGACCGAAGAGTTCTCGGAGATCTTCTGGTACTGCAACTGCGGTGCCGGATTCCCCGAGCTCCCAGGACTTGCGCAAGCCACCGATTGGGGCGCACCGATCCACTACACCGCAGGTGTGGCCATGGGCCAGGTTCTCCTGGAACAGGGTGGAACGACTGCGGTCTTCCTCGGTTGCTGCGACATCAACTTCGAACAGGAGGCCTACAACGCCACAGTCCTCGGTCTCCAGTCTGTTGATCCCAACTTCACAATGGAGTACGTGGGCACGGGCGACTTCCAGTTCGACTTCAACAACTCGGCCAACGCGACCGCCGCCCTGGCGACTGCCGAGGCAGAAGGCGCGACGCTCGCCTACGCATACCTCGGCGGAGCACTCGACCCGGTCGGTCAGGCCGCAACCGAATCCGGAACAGCGGTGTTCGCTGCCGGTCCTGCGGACATCTGTGAGCGCACCGATGGCATCGCCTGGACCGGAAGCATTGTGTTCGACGGTGGCGTCTACGCACAGCAGGCTCTGCCACTGATCGTTTCAGGTGACTTGGCCGAAGGCGTGACCTACCAGTTCCCAACCGAACAGGGACTCAACGGAGCCGACCTGTGTGATGCATCGGCCGATGCCCAGGCTGCCGTCGACGAGGCGTTCACCGCGGCGAACACCGACGGAGAGCTTCTTGGTGTACTCGGTGGCATATCGGGTGAGGCATACGGCGGCGGGTGAGCCAGGACACTCCTGATTCTCCGGGAGCGGGAGGGGGGGGCAACCCCCCCGCCGCCCCCTCCCTTTTGTTCCCCCGTGTCCCCCCACACTTCCGCTTCCCTCTTTC